>NZ_JBCEWQ010000026.1:0-75089 GCF_038448545.1 Streptomyces sp. CLV115 | reverse complement strand
GGGCTGCTCCCCCGGCGGGCACAGCTCGACCTCGCTGCCGTCGATCGGGTTGACGGTGAGGAGGTAGTCGCCCGATATGAGCCTGACGACGCGGGCCGGCGGCGTCGGCCGGTCGGGCTCCGGGGTCAGCTGGTCGCGGGCCGGCCGTCTGCGGCCGGGCCCCTCGCCGGAGCCGCCGTTGTCCCGGCCGTACTCTTCCGGTCCCCGGTGTGTCGGGTCCATCGCCAAAGCCCCCAGACGCGTCGCGCACGATTGCCCCTCCGGCCTCGCACGCCCCGCTGTCGCTTCCGGTCCGGTGTCCGCCCGGTGGGATCGTCAATCGGCGGACGGCCGAACCCTAGACGGTCGCACGGTGTCCCGTCACAGTCGGGGGGGTCACGCCGCCCGAAGCGCACGTTCTCGTGCGGATTGTGCGCTTTTGCCCGTGGCGTGCGCCCGGGCGCGCGGGCCCGGCCCGATCCGGACGAGAGGCCCCGGGGTCTAGACGCGGGGCAGCGAGTCCGCGGCGATGCCGCCCTCGATGGCCAGGATGCGGTGCAGCCGGGTCGCCACCAGCAGGCGCTGCATCTGCGGCGGCACGCCGCGGAGCACCAGTCGCCGCCCGGCCCGGCCGGCCCGGCGGTGTGCGCCCATGATGACGCCGAGTCCGGTGGCGTCCCAGGAATCCAGCTCGGTCAGGTCGAGCACCAGGTCGCCGACGCCGTCGTCGAGGGCCGAGTGCAGGGCCGTACGGGCGTCCGCCGCGCTTCGGACGTCGAGGCGGCCCCCGACGACCAGCTCGGCGTGGTCGCCCCTGATGTGCATATGCGCTCCCCTGTAATGCTCCGTAGCAAGGTTCGTCTGTCTGTTCTGTCTCTGCCACAACTGACTGCGGCAGAGACAGGGAAGTTGCCGTCTGTAAGCGAACCGATACCGAATTCACCCCGTGGGGTGACCGCGGAACTGCGGGGGTCCGCCCGGATCCATTGGTTCCGGGAGACTCCCCTCGTGCCTCCGGGCCCGATCGACGGCAGATCAGGCAACCGGAGGACCGAAAACGATCAGTACGTGTAGAAGCCCTGCCCGCTCTTGCGGCCGATGTCACCTGCATCCACCATCCGGCGCATCAGCTCCGGCGCGGCGAACTTCTCGTCCTGCGACTCGGTGTAGATGTTGCCGGTGGCGTGCAGCAGGATGTCGACGCCGGTCAGGTCCGCGGTGGCGAGCGGTCCCATGGCGTGGCCGAAGCCCAGCTTGCAGGCGATGTCGATGTCCTCGGCCGAGGCGACGCCCGACTCGTACAGCTTGGCGGCCTCGACGACGAGCGCCGAGATCAGCCGGGTGGTGACGAAGCCGGCGACGTCGCGGTTGACGACGATGCAGGTCTTGCCGACGGACTCGGCGAACTCCCGCGCGGTGGCGAGGGTTTCGTCGCTGGTCTTGTAGCCGCGGACGAGTTCGCAGAGCTGCATCATCGGGACCGGCGAGAAGAAGTGCACACCGACGACGCGCTCGGGGCGCTCGGTCACGGCCGCGATCTTGGTGATCGGGATGGCCGAGGTGTTGGAGGCGAGCACCGCGTCGTCCCGGACGATCTTGTCGAGTGCCCGGAAGATCTCGTGCTTGACCTCCAGCTTCTCGAAGACGGCCTCGACGACGACATCCGCGTCGGCGACCGCGTCGAGGTCGGTGGTGGTCGTGATGCGGGCGAGCGCGGCCTCGGCGTCGGCCGCGTCCAGCTTGCCCTTGGAGACGAACTTGCCGTACGACGCCTCGATGCCGTCACGGCCACGGGCCAGGGCCTCGTCGGTGACATCACGCAGCACCACGTCCCAGCCCGCCTGGGCGGAGACCTGCGCGATGCCGGACCCCATGAGTCCGGCTCCGATGACGGCGAGCTTCCTGGCCACGTCTGCACCCCTTGGTTTCTGTTCGCCTCTGCAGCTGGTCCCTGCACGGCCCTCAACGGTTTTTCATATGCTCTCCGGCGGAGATTAGTACCCGTGAGGGGCGCTGGGGCCGTGAAGAGATGCGCGTCACGTCTCACATGACGGACATCACACCGGCACCCCTCATTCGGTGGCGCGCCGGGCGTAGTTGAGGACCTTTTCGCCGAGCAGCTCCTCGATGTCGTCGAGCAGGACGAGCGCGTCCCTGGACACCTCGCCCGCCCTGCGGCCGGCCACCATCTCGCGGCCGATGTACGCCATGAGCGTGCTGTACACCCAGGCGAGCTGACCGGCCACCAGAACCGGCGCCGGGTCTCCCGGCTCCGCCCCGGACTCCTCCTGGAGCGTCGCCTCCAGATGCCGGAGAACCTCCTGCTGTACGTGCCAGAGGCGGGCCTTGAGTCCGTCCGCGCCCTCGATGACCCGCATGAAGCGTTCGTAACCCTCCATCAGGCCGACGGTGGGCGAGACGCCCTCGACCTGGATGCGCAGTTCGCGCAGGACGGCGTCGGCCGCGGACTCGCCCCGGTCCCGGCCCCGGACGTACCGCGAGAGACGGTCGACGATGCCCTGACTGCGGTCGAGGAAGAGGTCCTCCTTGGTCGGGAAGTAGTTGTAGACCGTGTTCACCGAGACGTCGGCGGCGCGGGCGATCTCGGCGATCGTGACCGCGTCGAAGCCCTGCTCCAGGAAGAGACCGGTGGCCACGTCCGAGAGGTGCTGTCTGGTCTGGCGCTTCTTGCGCTCCCTGAGTCCCTCAGCCATGGCCCCATCGTAGGGCGCTCCTGGGGTTCCTCAATATTTGGTGTCATTGCAATTTTTAAGTGACTCTGATTTTGTGGTCACTATGCCAATCATCAGCACGGCCGGGCTCGCCCGGACCTTCGACACCAGGACCGGTCCGGTGGAGGCCGTACGTTCCATCGACATGACGGTCGCGGCCGGCGAGATCGTCGGACTCCTCGGCCCCAACGGTGCGGGCAAGACCACCACCCTGCGCATGCTCACCACGCTGCTCGCCCCCACCGGCGGCGCGGCCACCGTCGCCGGTCACGATCTGCTCGCCGACCCCGCGGGCGTACGGGAGAAGTGCGGGTACGTGGCCCAGTCGGGCGGCGTCGACCCCCAGATCAGCGTCCGGGAGGAGCTGGTCACCCAGGGCCGGCTCTACCGGCTCGGCAAGGCGGCGGCAGCGTCCCGGGCCGCGGAACTCGCCGCCGAACTGGGTCTTTGCGAGCTGCTCGACCGGAAGACGGCGACGCTCTCCGGGGGCCAGCGCCGGCGGCTGGACATCGCGCTGGGGCTCACCCACCGCCCGGCGGTGCTCTTCCTCGACGAGCCGACCACCGGGCTCGACCCGGGCAGCCGCACCGACCTGTGGGAACTGGTGCGCCGGCTGCGGGACACATACGGCACGGCCGTCGTGCTCACCACCCACTACCTCGACGAGGCCGACGCGCTCGCGGACCGGCTCGTCGTGGTCGACGACGGCCTGGTCGTGGCCGAGGGCACACCGGCCGCGCTGAAGTCCCGGTACGCGGGCTCGCCCGCCGCCTCCCTCCAGGAGGCGTTCCTCGCGATCACCGGCCGCTCCCCCGCGCCGGTCGACGCCGCACCCCTCGCCGTCTAGAGGACGCGCGGCCCCGGCCGCCGAACCGCCGGGCCACGCATCACCGAACCGCCGAACCGCTGAAGGAATCCGATGCTTCTCCACGACACCGCGCTCGTCTTCGGGCGGTACGCCCGGCAGACCCTGCGCTCGAAGTTCCAGATCCTCTTCGGCATCCTGATGCCGCTGCTCTACCTGCTCTTCTTCGGTCCGCTGCTCACCGGGCTGCCGCTCGGTTCGGCCGGCGACTCCTGGCAGGTCCTGGTCCCCGGGCTGCTGCTCCAGCTCGGCCTCTTCGGCGCCTCGTTCGCCGGGTTCGCCATCATCATCGACAAGTCGACCGGGGTCGTGGAGCGGATGCGGGTGACCCCGGTCAGCCGGCCGGCGCTGCTCCTGGGCCGGGTCCTGCGCGATGCGCTGCTCTTCATGTTCCAGGCGGTGCTGCTGGTGCTCACCGCCCTGGTCATGGGGCTGCGCGCCCCCCTGCCCGGGGTGCTGATCGGCTTCGCCTTCGTCGGTCTGCTGACCGTCTCGCTGGCCTCGCTCTCGTACGCCCTGGCCATGAAGGTCGGCAGCCCGCAGGAGTTCGGTCCGGTGATCAACTCGCTCACCATGCCGTCCATGCTGCTGTCCGGCCTGATGCTCCCGATGACGCTGGGCCCCGGCTGGTTGGATGTGCTCTCGCACCTCACGCCGTTCCGCTACCTCGTGGACGCGGTGCGGGACGCGTACGTGGGGTCGTACACCACCGCGCACATGCTGTACGGGGTGCTGGTCTCGCTCGGCTTCGCGGCGGTCTCCGTGACAGCCGGCACGCGCGTCTTCCGGAGAGCGGGCGTCTGACTAGGCTGGCCGCATGGTCAATCTGACACGCATCTACACGCGCACCGGCGACCAGGGCACCACCGCCCTCGGCGACATGAGCCGGACCGCCAAGACCGATCTGCGGATCTCCGCCTACGCCGACGCCAACGAGGCCAATGCCGTCATCGGGACCGCGATCGCGCTCGGGCAGCTCCCCGAGGACGTCGTGAAGGTCCTCGTCCGTGTGCAGAACGACCTGTTCGACGTGGGCGCGGACCTGTCGACCCCGGTGGTCGAGGACCCGAAGTACCCGCCGCTGCGGGTGGAGCAGAGCTACGTCGACAAGCTGGAGGCGGACTGCGACCACTTCCTGGAGCAGCTGGAGAAGCTGCGCAGCTTCATCCTGCCTGGCGGCACGCCCGGTGCGGCGCTGCTGCACCAGGCGTGCACGGTGGTCCGGCGCGCGGAGCGGTCCACCTGGGCGGCGCTGGAGGTGCACGGCGAGGTGATGAACGCACTGACCGCGACGTACCTCAACCGGCTCTCCGACCTGCTGTTCATCCTCGCGCGGACCGCGAACAAGGAGGTCGGCGACGTGCTGTGGGTGCCGGGCGGCGAGCGGTAGCCGTCCCGGCCCGCGGACCGGGACGGCCCGGGGTCAGCTCGACGGCCCCGGGCCCGGCGCCGTCTTCGGGAACAGCGTGTAGCTCCCCGCGATGATCACGTTGAGCCCGATCACGAACAGCATCTTCTGCTGCCAGGCCTGCAACGACGACACATCGCCGTCCCCGCCCACGTACCAGACGGCCGCCTGGAGCAGCGCCAGCGCCGTCGCCGCCGCGACCGTCCAGCGCGCCGCGGCCTTCCACTCGTGCACCGCGCGCGCCATGCCGTACTTCGGCGGCTTCACCGGCGGCGGCCCGTCCGCGAAGCGGTGCGCGACCCGGGAGTCGACCCAGCGGATCGTGGAGTGGCCGAGCCCCACCGTGAAGCCGATGTAGACCGCGGCCAGCCCGTGCTTCCAGTCGGGCTGCGCCCCGTTCTTCAGGTCGATGGCGGTCACCACCAGCAGTACGACCTCCAGCAGCGGCTCGCACAGCAGCACGGCCGCGCCCAGCCCCGGCTTCTTCGCCCAGTACCGCAGCGCGAGCCCCGCGGCCAGCAGCACCCAGAAGGCGACTTCGCAGAGCACGATCAGCGTGACGATCACGGCACTTCTCCTTCCCGTTCCCCTCCAGCGTCCCGGCCGCGCCGCCCCGATTCGTCGTCTGCGATGACGAACCGCGACTGCATCCTTCGATGTACTCGCGCCTCGCCCCTGGTACGGACGTCCGGGCGCGGGCCGCCGTGTTGGATGGGAGGGTGCTCTCCCTTCCCCGGCCGCACCGCCACGACGTGCTCCTGGCGGTCATCGGTCTCCTCGGCGGCTTCGTCCTGTGGGCGCTCGGCCTGAGCCTCCAGGGCAACCGGGCCTTCGCCGCCCCGTGGGTCTCCCTGCTGCCGCTCGCCGTCATGTCGGCGCTCGAACTGCTGCGCCGGACCGCCCCGCAGACGGCCCTGGTCATCGGCACGCTCGCACTGGTCGCGGACCAGTTCACGGTCGGGAACCTGGCGACGGTCCTGATGTTCACGGACCTCATGTACGCGGCCGTGCTGTACGGGACGCCGTCCGCCGCCCGCCGCATCCCGGTGACCACGTTCCTGATCACGATCGCGATCACCATCGGGTTCCTGGCCTGGTTCCGCAACGCCCAGGCACTGCTCATCGGCGTCGTCACCGCAATGGTGTCGTTCCTGCCCGCCCTCACCGGTGTCAGCGTCCGCAACCACCGCGACGCCGCCGAGACGGCCCGGCTGCACGCCGAACAGACCGCGCTGCTGGCCGAGATGGACCGGGCCCAGGCGGTGACCGCCGAGCGCACCCGGATGGCCCGCGAACTCCACGACATGGTGGCCAACCACCTCTCCGCGATCGCCATCCACTCCACCGCCGCGCTCTCCATCGACGACCCGGCCACCTCCCGCGACGCCCTGGGGGTGATCCGGGAGAACAGCGTCGACGGGCTCGCCGAGATGCGCCGGCTGATCGGGCTGCTGCGCACCGGGGGCAACGCGCTGGAACCGGCCGCCTCCCCCACTCTCGCCTCGCTGGACGCACTGATCGAGCAGACCCGTACGAACGCCGCTTCCAGCGGGCTGACCTGCACGTTCGAGGACACCCGGACCGAGGCCTGCACACTGCCCACGCCGGTCGAGCTGGCCGCGTACCGAATCGTCCAGGAATCCCTGACGAACGCGCTCAAGCATGCCGCCCCCGGCCCGGTCACGGTGCGGATCGGGCAGGTGGGGCAACTGCTCACGGTGGAGGTCAGCAGCGTGTTCGGGGAGCGCCCCGGGCCGCGCGCACCCGGCTCCGGGGCCGGTCTGGTGGGGATGCGGGAGCGGGTGGCGTTGCTGGGCGGCACGATCGAGGCCGCCCCCTCGGCCACCGGCAGCGGTACGAAGATCTGGCGGGTACGGGCCGAACTGCCCGTGGAGGAAAGGGTGTCGGGGACATGAGGATCCGGGTTGTGGTCGCCGAGGACCAGTCGGCCGTACGGGCGGGACTGGTGCTCATTCTGCGCAGCGCCCCCGACATCGAGGTCGTGGGCGAGGCCGGGGACGGCGAGGAGGCGGTGCGGCTGGCCCGCGAGCTCCGGCCGGACCTGGTGCTGATGGACATTCAGATGCCGCGGCTGGACGGGGTGTCGGCGACCGGGCAGGTGGTGGCCGAACGGCTCGCGGACGTACTGGTGCTGACCACGTTCGACCTGGACGAGTACGTCTTCGGGGCGCTGCGGGCGGGGGCCGCCGGCTTCCTGCTGAAGAACACCGACGCACGCGATCTGCTGGACGCCGTACGGACGGTGGCGCGCGGCGAGGGGCTGATCGCCCCGGCCGTGACGCGCCGGCTGATCGCCGAGTTCGCCGGGGCCTCTCCCGTACCGGCGGTGAACGAACCCGACCCCTCGGTGCTCGACGTGCTCACCCGGCGGGAGCGGGAGGTTCTGGGCTGTCTCGGCGAAGGTCTGTCCAATGCCGAGATCGCGGTCCGGCTCTCCATGGCGGAGGCGACGGCGAAGACCCATGTGAGCAGGCTGCTGGGCAAGCTGGAGCTGCGCAGCCGGGTCCAGGCGGCCGTACTGGCACAGGAGTTGGGGATCCGGTGACCCACCGGTAGGGCATGTTCCATGGTCTGGACCTCTTGACGATTGGTCCAGACCTTCCTAATCTCACCGAGCACACTGCGGTGAGCACGCCATGACAAGGCGCGCTCAGGGCGGCGCAGGGTTTGCAGTCGACGGACCACCCCCGTTTGTCCGGACCTCACCCGAGGAGCACCGTTGAGCACTGAAACCCCCCTACGCCGGACCCGATTCAGATTCGGGACCGGCAGAGCCACCAGATCAAGAGCGGTAGCGGGCCTCACCGCGCTGCTGCTCCCGCTCGCCGCGATGGTCGGCCTGGCCTCCCCCGCCGAGGCCGCCACCTCGGCGACCGCCTCGTTCGTCAAGAAGTCCGACTGGGGCAGCGGCTTCGAGGGCCAGTGGACGGTGAAGAACACCGGCACCACCGCCCTGTCCTCCTGGACCATCGAGTGGGACTTCCCCTCCGGCACCGCGGTCGGCTCCGCCTGGGACGCCACCGTCACCAGCTCCGGAACCCACTGGACCGCCAAGAACCTCGGCTGGAACGGTTCGGTCGCCCCCGGCGCCTCCGTCAGCTTCGGCTTCAACGGCACCGGCCCCGGCGCCCCCACCGGCTGCAAGCTGAACGGCGCCTCCTGCGACGGCGGCAGCGTCCCCGGCGACAACGCCCCCTCGGCACCGGGCACCCCCACCGCGAGCGCCGTCACCGACACCTCGGCCAAGCTGAGCTGGACCGCCGCGACCGACGACAACGGCGTCAAGAACTACGACGTGCTGCGGGACGGCACGGTCGTCTCGACCGTCACCGGCACGACGTACACGGACTCCGGCCTCAAGGCCGGCACCGACTACTCGTACACCGTGCAGGCCCGTGACACCGCCGGCCAGACCGGCCCGGTCAGTGGCGCCGTCAAGGTCCGCACCACCGGCGGGGGCGGCAACCCCGACCCCGGCACCGGCGGCAAGGTCAACCTCGGTTACTTCACCGACTGGGGCGTCTACGGCCGGAACTACCACGTCAAGAACCTGGACACCTCGGGTTCCGCCGCGAAGATCACGCACATCAACTACGCCTTCGGCAACGTCCAGGGCGGCAAGTGCACCATCGGTGACTCCTACGCCGACTACGACATGGCGTACACCGCCGACAAGTCCGTCGACGGCGTCGCCGACACCTGGGACCAGCCGCTGCGCGGCAGCTTCAACCAGCTGCGCAAGCTCAAGGCGAAGTACCCGAACATCAAGGTGCTGTGGTCCTTCGGCGGCTGGACCTGGTCCGGCGGCTTCGGTGAGGCCGCGAAGAACCCGGCCGCGTTCGCCGACTCCTGCTACAAGCTGGTGGAGGACCCCCGCTGGGCCGATGTCTTCGACGGCATCGACATCGACTGGGAGTACCCCAACGCCTGCGGCCTGACCTGTGACACCAGCGGCCCGGCCGCACTGAAGGGCCTCACCTCGGCGCTGCGCTCGAAGTTCGGCAGCAACAACCTGGTGACCGCCGCCATCACCGCCGACGGATCCGACGGCGGCAAGATCGACGCCGCCGACTACGCCGGCGCCGCCCAGTCCCTGGACTGGTACAACGTGATGACGTACGACTTCTTCGGCGCCTGGGACGCGAAGGGCCCGACCGCCCCACACTCCCCGCTCACCGCCTACGACGGCATCCCGAAGGCCGGCTTCAGCTCCGCCGACGCCATCGCCAAGCTGAAGGCCCAGGGCGTCCCCGCGTCCAAGCTGCTGCTCGGCATCGGCTTCTACGGCCGCGGCTGGACCGGCGTCACCCAGGCCACCCCCGGCGGCACCGCCACCGGAGCCGCCCCCGGCACCTACGAGGCCGGCATCGAGGACTACAAGGTCCTCAAGAACAGCTGCCCCGCGACCGGCACCGTCGCCGGCACCGCGTACGCCCACTGCGGCACCAACTGGTGGAGCTACGACACCCCCGCCACCATCGCGTCCAAGATGACCTGGGCCAAGGGCCAGGGCCTGGGAGGCGCGTTCTTCTGGGAGTTCAGCGGCGACACCGCCAACGGTGAGCTCGTCGGAGCCATCAACAGCGGTCTGAAGTAACCCCCACGGTCTGAAGCAGGCCGCCCGGTCCGAAGCCCCCACCAGCACCGTGCGGCACCCCGGAAAGCAACCGGGGAGACGGGTCCGCCCCCCGTCTCCCCGGTTTTCCCATGTCTGGGCCACGTTGACCCGCCGGCCGGGCGGAGCGAGCCGCCCCTCTGGGCCACGTTGACCCGCCGGCCGGGCGGAGCCCGCCGCTCTAGGCCACGTTGACCCGCTGGCCGGGCGGAGCCGCCTCCAGCCAGGCGAGGAATCCGGTCAGCGCGTCGTCGCTCATGGCCAGCTCCAGGCGGGTCTCCCCGTGAAGGCAGCCGAGCACCACGGCGTCGGAGAGCAGCGCGAGCTCCTCCTCGCCCTCGGGGAGCCGCCGGGCGACCACCTCGATCGCAGAACGCTCCAGGACCCGGCGGGGTCGAGGAGCGTAGGAGAAGACGCGGAACCAATTGATCCGGTCCTCGCTGTACCGGGCCACCCCGTACACCCAGCCCTTGCCCGAGAGATCGGGTTCCTCGGACACGTTCCAGCGCAGGCTGCAGTCGAAGGTCCCGCCGGAGCGCTGAATCAGCCGCCGGCGCAGACCGAAGACGAAGAGTCCAATCAGGACCAGTGCGACGATCAGCCCGCCCACCCACAGCGCGAGGAACATCTCCACCGACCTCCTCGCGTTGTCGAGTAACGGATACCGCCAGAACTACAACCGCACCTGCATCGCCTCAGCCGCGACACGGTCTGGAGGGGTCTCCAGCTCGGGCCGCGGCTGAGGGTAAAGCTACGTGGTCGCGGGGCGCTAGCGCACCGCCACCGCACGCAGTCGCACTTCGGCGCGCCGCTCGGAGGCGGCGTCCGTGTCCGACTTCGCGCGCTCCAGCGCACGCTCGGCGCGCTGGACATCGATCTCGTCCGCCAGCTCCGCGATCTCGGCGAGCAGCGAGAGCTTGTCGTCCGCGAACGAGATGAAACCGCCGTGCACAGCGGCGACCACGGTCCGGCCGTCACTCGTACGGATCGTCACCGGGCCCGATTCCAGCACACCCAGAAGCGGCTGGTGACCGGGCATGACGCCGATGTCGCCGGACGTGGTGCGCGCGACGACCAGGGTGGCCTCGCCGGACCAGACACTGCGGTCCGCGGCGACCAGCTCGACGTGCAGCTCAGCAGCCAAGGGTGGCTCCTCGGGTCACCACCCGGCCGTTCGAGCCGGGTGTTGGGTCAATTCTACGGGGCGTGGTGAGGGGGGCGGGACACACCCCACCCCCCTCGGTGAGCCAGGGGCTCAGGAGACGCCGAGCTCCTTGGCGTTGGCCTTCAGGTCCTCGATGCCACCGCACATGAAGAACGCCTGCTCGGGGAAGTGGTCGTACTCACCGTCGCAGATCGCGTTGAACGCGGCGATCGACTCGTCGAGCGGCACGTCCGAACCGTCCACGCCGGTGAACTGCTTGGCGACGTGGGTGTTCTGCGACAGGAAGCGCTCGACACGACGGGCACGGTGGACAACGAGCTTGTCCTCCTCGCCCAGCTCGTCGATACCGAGGATCGCGATGATGTCCTGGAGGTCCTTGTACTTCTGGAGGATCCCCTTGACACGCATGGCCGCCGCGTAGTGGTCCTCCGCGATGTAGCGGGGGTCCAGGATGCGGGACGTGGAGTCCAGCGGGTCCACGGCCGGGTAGATGCCCTTCTCGGAGATCGGACGGGAGAGAACCGTCGTCGCGTCGAGGTGGGCGAACGTGGTGGCCGGGGCCGGGTCGGTCAGGTCGTCCGCGGGGACGTAGATCGCCTGCATCGAGGTGATCGAGTGACCACGGGTCGACGTGATGCGCTCCTGCAGCAGACCCATCTCGTCGGCCAGGTTCGGCTGGTAACCCACCGCGGACGGCATACGGCCGAGCAGGGTGGACACCTCGGAGCCGGCCTGGGTGTACCGGAAGATGTTGTCGATGAAGAAGAGCACGTCCTGCTTCTGAACATCGCGGAAGTACTCCGCCATGGTCAGACCGGCCAGCGCGACGCGCAGACGCGTGCCCGGCGGCTCGTCCATCTGACCGAAGACAAGCGCCGTCTTGTCGATGACGCCCGAGTCGGCCATTTCCTCGATGAGGTCGTTGCCCTCACGGGTGCGCTCGCCGACACCGGCGAACACCGACACACCGTCGTGGTTGTTGGCCACGCGGTAGATCATTTCCTGGATCAGAACGGTCTTGCCGACACCGGCACCACCGAACAGACCGATCTTTCCACCCTTGACGTACGGGGTGAGCAGGTCGATGACCTTGACGCCGGTCTCGAACATCTCGGTCTTGGACTCGAGCTGGTCGAAGTTGGGCGCCTTGCGGTGGATCGGCCAGCGCTCGGTGACCTCGGCGTTCGCCTCGGGCTTGTTCAGGATCTCGCCGAGGGTGTTGAACACCTTGCCCTTGGTGATGTCACCGACGGGGACCGTGATGCCGGTGCCCGTGTCGGTCACCGCGGCCTGGCGGACCAGACCGTCGGTGGGCTGCATCGAGATCGCGCGGACCAGGCCGTCGCCGAGGTGCTGGGCGACTTCGAGGGTCAGCGTCTTGAGCTTGCCGTCCTCGGCCGGGTCGGCCACCTCGACGGTCAGCGCGTTGTAGATCTCCGGCATCGCGTCGACGGGGAACTCCACGTCGACGACCGGGCCGATGACCCGGGCGACGCGGCCCGTGGCAACGGCCGTCTCAACTGTGGTCGTCATTACTTGTCACTCCCCGCGGTCGCGTCGGCCAGCGCACTGGCACCACCGACGATCTCGCTGATTTCCTGGGTGATTTCGGCCTGGCGGGCCGCGTTGGCAAGCCGGGAGAGCGTCTTGATGAGCTCACCGGCGTTGTCGGTGGCCGACTTCATCGCGCGGCGGCGGGCAGCGTGCTCGGAAGCAGCGGCCTGCAGCAGCGCGTTGTAGATCCGGCTCTCGACGTACCGCGGAAGCAGGGCGTCGAGGACGTCCTCCGCCGACGGCTCGAAGTCGAACAGCGGCAGGATCTCGCCCTTGCCGTCCTCGTCCTTCGTGGCATCGAGACTGAGCGGCAGCATCCGGTCGTCGACCGGGTTCTGCGTCATCATCGACACGAACTCCGTGAAGACGATGTGCAGCTCGTCCACGCCGCCCTCGGCGGTCTCCTGGGTGACCGCCTCGATCAGCGGGGCCGCAGCCCGCTTCGCATCCGCGTACGTCGGGCTGTCGGTGAAGCCGGTCCACGAGTCCGCGAGCTTGCGCTCACGGAAGCCGTAGTAGGCGACACCCTTGCGGCCGATCACATAGGTGACGACCTCCTTGCCCTCGCCCCGGAGCCGCTCGGTCAGTCGCTCCGCGGCCTTGATGGCGTTGGAGGAGTAACCGCCGGCCAGGCCGCGGTCGCTCGTGATGAGCAGGATCGCGGCCCGTGCCGGAGTCTCGGCCTCGGTGGTCAGCGGGTGCTTGGTGGTGGAGCCGGTCGCCACCGCGGTCACCGCACGGGTGAGCTCGGTCGCGTACGGCGTCGATGCCGCCACCTGGCGCTGCGCCTTGACGATGCGCGAGGCGGCGATCATCTCCATCGCCTTGGTGATCTTCTTCGTGGCGGTGACGGAGCGGATGCGGCGCTTGTAAACGCGAAGCTGAGCGCCCATCGATCAGCCCTCGCCCAGGAGCTTGCCGTCCGAGGTCTCGAACTGCTGCTTGAAGGCGGCGACCGCGTCGGCGACCGACTGCAGCGTGTCGTCGGACATCTTGGCGCCCTCGGCGATGCTGGTCAGGAGGTCCTTGCGCTCACGGCGCAGGTACTCCAGCAGCTCGCTCTCGAAGCGACGGATGTCCTCGACCGGGACGTCGTCCATCTTGCCGGTGGTGCCGGCCCAGATGGAGACGACCTGCTCCTCGACGGGGTACGGGGAGTACTGCGGCTGCTTCAGCAGCTCGACCATGCGCTTACCGCGCTCCAGCGACGCCTTCGAGGCCGCGTCCAGGTCGGAACCGAAGGCGGCGAACGCCTCCAGCTCGCGGTACTGGGCGAGGTCGACACGGAGACGGCCGGAGACCTGGCGCATCGCCTTGTGCTGGGCGGAACCACCGACACGCGAGACCGAGATACCGACGTTCAGGGCCGGACGCTGGCCGGCGTTGAACAGGTCGGACTCCAGGAAGCACTGGCCGTCGGTGATGGAGATGACGTTGGTCGGGATGAACGCCGACACGTCGTTCGCCTTGGTCTCGACGATCGGGAGGCCCGTCATCGAACCGGCGCCCATCTCGTCGGAGAGCTTCGCGCAGCGCTCCAGCAGACGCGAGTGGAGGTAGAAGACGTCGCCCGGGTAGGCCTCACGGCCCGGCGGACGGCGCAGCAGAAGCGACACGGCGCGGTAGGCGTCGGCCTGCTTCGAGAGGTCGTCGAAGATGATCAGGACGTGCTTGCCCTGGTACATCCAGTGCTGGCCGATGGCCGAACCGGTGTACGGCGCCAGGTACTTGAAGCCGGCCGGGTCGGACGCCGGGGCGGCGACGATGGTCGTGTACTCCAGCGCGCCGGCCTCTTCGAGGGCACCGCGCACGGAGGCGATGGTGGAGCCCTTCTGACCGATGGCGACGTAGATGCAGCGCACCTGCTTGTTCACGTCGCCCGAGCGCCAGTTGTCGCGCTGGTTGATGATGGTGTCGACGGCCAGAGCGGTCTTACCCGTCTGACGGTCACCAATGATCAGCTGACGCTGGCCGCGGCCGATCGGCACCATGGCGTCGACGGCCTTGTAGCCGGTCTGCATCGGCTCGTGCACCGACTTACGGACCATGACGCCAGGGGCCTGCAGCTCGAGGGCGCGGCGGCTGTCGGTCGCGATCTCGCCGAGACCGTCGATCGGGTTGCCGAGCGGGTCGACGACGCGGCCGAGGTATCCCTCGCCGACGCCGACGGAGAGCACCTCACCGGTGCGCTGCACCGGCTGGCCCTCTTCGATGCCGCTGAACTCGCCGAGGACGATGGCACCGATCTCGCGCTCCTCAAGGTTGAGGGCGAGACCGAGGGTGCCGTCCTCGAACTTCAGCAGCTCGTTCGCCATGGCCGAGGGAAGACCCTCGACCTTCGCGATGCCGTCGCCGGCAACGCTGACCGTACCGACCTCCTCGCGCGAGGCCGCGTCCGGCTTGTACGACTGGACAAAGTTCTCCAGCGCGTCCCGGATCTCCTCCGGCCGGATCGTGAGCTCCGCCATCTGGGTTCCCTGCTCTCCTTGTTGGGCCCGAAGTTTCTTAAGGGGGTCTGGGGGCCGACCCCCAGGAATCTTCTGCAATTTCTGCACGGCCCAACCGGGCCGCTGGTCTTGCTCTGTTCTGTTGCTGCGCTGCGTCGGTCAGCCGGCCATGCGCCGGGTCGCCTCTTCGAGGCGCTCCGAGATGGTGCCGTTGATGACCTCGTCACCGACCCGCACCGCGATCCCGCCGAGGACCGTGGGGTCCACGTCGAGGTTCAGGTGCATCGGGCGGCCGTAGATCTTCGCCAGCGCGGCGCCGAGGCGCTCCTTCTGCCGATCGCTCAACGGCACGGCCGAGGTGACCACGGCGACCATGCGCTCCCGGCGGTCCGCGGCCAGCTTCGAGAGGGACTCCAGTCCCTCTTCCAGGCTACGTCCACGCGGCTGGGTGACAAGCCGCGTGACGACGCGCTCGGTGGCGGGCCGCGCCTTGCCGCCGAGCAGGCTGCGCAGCAGCTGCCCCTTGGCGGCGGTGGACGCGGACCGGCTGGTGAGCGCGGCGCGCAGCTCCTTGTCGGAGGCGACGATCCGGCCGAACCGGAACAGCTCGTCCTCGACGTCGTCGAGGTCTCCGCCGCGCTGGGCGGCGGTGAGGTCTGCGATGTTCGCCAGTTCCTCGACCGAGTCGACCAGGTCGCGCGACTGCGACCAGCGGGAGCGGACCATGCCGGAGATCAGGTCGACGGTCTCGCCGCCCACCTGACCGCGCAGCAGTCGTCCGGCCAGCTCCGCCCGGGCCTCGCCGGCCTGCGACGGGTCGGTCAGGACCCGCCGCAGTGAGACCTCGCGCTGGAGCAGCGCCGTCACGGCGGCCAGCTCCTCGGCGAGCTTCGCCGCGTCAACCGACGTGTTGTCGGTCAGCGCGTCGAGCGACTCACGTGCGGCAGCCAGTGCCTCGCGGCTCGCGCCGTTCATCGGACAGCCTCGGCCTTCGCCTCGAGCTCGTCGAGGAAACGGTCGACGGTGCCGCTCTGCCGGGCGTGGTCCTCAAGGGACTCGCCGACGAGCTTGCCGGCCAGGTCGGTGGCGAGCTTGCCCACGTCCTGACGCAGCGCGGAGGCCGCGGCCTTGCGGTCGGCCTCGATCTG
Organism: Streptomyces sp. CLV115; assembly: GCF_038448545.1. NCBI lineage: Bacteria > Bacillati > Actinomycetota > Actinomycetes > Kitasatosporales > Streptomycetaceae > Streptomyces > Streptomyces sp. CLV115. The sequence goes on along the minus strand of NZ_JBCEWQ010000026.1, from coordinate 59,155 downwards.
GGCGTGGCCGGCAGCGATGATCTCCTCGCGCTGCCGCTGGCCTTCCGCCCGCATCTCCTGCAGGATCACAGCGCCCTGCTCCTGCGCCTCCTGGCGCAGGCGCGCGGCCTCGTGACGGGCCTCGGCGAGCTGAGCCTTGTACTGCTCAAGAACGCTCTGGGCCTCGGTCTGGGCCGCATCGGCCTTTTCGATACCGCCTTCGATGGCCTCACGACGCTCTTCCAGAACCTTGTTGATGTTCGGGAGGAGCTTCTTGGCGAGGAAGCCGAAGACGATGACGAAGGCGATCAGACCGATGACGAGCTCAGGGATCGGCGGAACGAGGGGGTTCTCCACCTCGGCTTCGGCCGCGAGCTGAACCAGGGGGTTCACATCAGTGCCTTTCGTCGGAACGGACTAGTCGCGGTTCGTCAGCTGTAGACGAACGGCATGACCAGACCGATGAGGGCGAGCGCCTCACAGAAGGCGAAGCCGAGGATCTGGTTGGCGCGGATCAGACCGGCAGCCTCGGGCTGACGGGCGAGAGCCTGCGTGCCGTTACCGAAGATGATGCCGACGCCGACGCCGGGGCCGATGGCAGCCAGGCCGTATCCGACGGAGCTGAGGGAACCGGTGACGGCGGCAAGGGTCTGGGACATGCCAGTTCTTCCTTCTCTTTCACGGACCGGTGGGGGTTGGCCACCGGACGACTGGGGGTAAGGGAGGCGCGATCAGTGGTGCTCGGCGACAGCGCCCTGGATGAAGCTGCACGCCAGGAGCACGAAGACGTACGCCTGAACGGCCTGGATGAAGAGCTCGAAGGCCGTCATCACGATGACCATCACGAACGAGACGCCCGCGTAGGCGATACCGATGCCGTTGAGCAGGTACCAGCTGGCGATGGTGAAGAGCAGCAGCAGCGTGTGACCGGCGAACATGTTCGCGAAGAGTCGGACCGCGTGCGTGAAGGGCCGGACGATGACGTTCGAGAAGAACTCGATGACCATGACCATCGGGAGCACCGGGCCGAGCGACTTGTCGTAGCCCGTCAGGTTCTTGAAGCCGCCGACGAAACCGTGGCGCTTGAAGGTGATGCTCATCCAGAGGACGTAGACGATCAGGGCCAGCCCGGCGGGGTACGCGATGACCGACGTCACCGGGAACTGGGCGAGCGGGATGATCGACCAGAGGTTCATCATCCACACGAAGAAGAAGATCGACACCATCAGCGGGACGTACTTCTCGCCCTCGCGCTTGCCGAGCGTCTCGTAGACGATCCCGCGGCGGACGAAGTCGTAGCCGGCCTCGGCGACCATCTGCAGCTTGCCCGGAACGACCTTCGGCTTACGGAAGGCGGCCCAGAAGAAGCCGACGATGATGACCGTACCGAGGAGCGCCAGCAGCATCGTCTTGTTGAAGTAGACGTTGCTGTCCGCGTCACCGAAGATCGGCTCGAACAGGAAAGAGTGCAAGCCAGGACCCGGGAAACCACAACCGGAGAAGATGTGGCAATCGGTCTCGAAGGCGAGCACCTGTGTCGGGTCAGCACTCACCGCGGGCTCCTTCAGCGTGGCGCATAGGTACGGCAACCTCGTTGTGTCGGCGCGGCGCGCAGCCGCGGTTCGGCACTGGACTGGTGTTACGGATGTGTGAGCGGCAGTCAGGCATTGAGCCTCGCGATCGAGCAGGCGTCAGCTCACATGCCCGCGCCCGCAGTGCCGCAGTTGGAACCGGACGATAGCAGGGTCTTGAACCTGCATTTATCCCGCCCCTACCCTTCACGACTTCGAACCCGTGTTCTTGGGCTTTTCCGCCTTGTCGGACTCGGGTTCGACGTAAAGGATCTTGGCCTTCATGTGTGCACGGGTCTGTGCGCCGATCCACACGAGGGTCATCGCGACCAAGGTGATCGCGAACGCCTTCGGGTTGAACATCGTCGTGTTCTTGAAGGCGGCAACAAAGATGAACAACAGGAGAAGCTGAGCCGTATACAGCATCAGCCCCATCGCCTGGAACAGGTGGGGCAGGGACCGCGCGGTCCGTTGCAGGACCAGCAGGCCGATCCCCATGAAGAGGATGACCACGACCGTCGCAACGCCCGCGCCAAGGGCTCCCTTGCCGCCCGCGACACCAGCACTGACCGCGACGGCGACAACGCCGGCGGCAGCGGTGGGTACGGCGGCTTGAAGGAGAGTCCGGACGTCGTTGGACGGCATGGCGGCAGCTCCGCTTGCAGGGGGTGGGCAGTGTGTCGTCATGGACGAGCGTAGGCCCGGTCCGAGTCGATGCCTCGGGCCAATGGACCGTGCTACTCAGGTCCTTCGGCTCCGTCACCGGGCTTCGTGAACGGTATCACAAACTATTTGATGAGGTCTTTACCAAGAAAGTGTGCTTACAGTCACACGTGAGAGTGAATTCGCGCATGTGAGCAAGACAACGCAATTGCTTGTCTGGTATTGCCCCTTGGTGCCCGAATTCTCAACGCGCGGATTCGGCCTTGTCTCTGTCCGAAAAACGCGAACGAGGGCCGATCGCAGTCGCCCCGTTGACGCCGGACACCCCCACGACCACCGGGGTGCGCTCCTGCGACTCGGGCCCCTTCCGCCCCATCGGGGCGTCCGGGGGCCCCTGTTGGGCCTCGGCCTCCGACAGGACTTCCGACGAGGCCTCCGACGACGGCTCCGCCCCGGGCGTCGTCCCGCCCTTGCCCCGGTGCCGGCGGTAGCGGGGCGGTACGAAACGTTCCGCCCAGAACGGGGCCCGCGGGGTGAAGCGGGGCATCAGCAGCAGTACGAGGCCCAGCGTGCTCAGCCCCACGATCACCAGCACGATCCACAGGGACGTCGAGTGCACCGAGTAGCCGACCGCCCCGAAGGCGATCAGGGCCGACCAGAAGTACATGATCAGCACGGACCTGCTGTGCGAATGGCCGATCTCCAGCAGCCGGTGGTGCAGATGTCCGCGGTCCGCCGCGAACGGCGACTGGCCGTTCCAGGTCCGGCGCACGATCGCCAGCAGCAGGTCGGCGGCCGGGATCGCGATGATCGTCAGCGGCAGCAGCAGCGGGATGAAGACCGGCAGCATCGCGTGGGTGGCCTCGCGCTCGCTGCCGGCGAAGAGCTTCATCGTGTCCGGGTCGACCCGGCCCGTCACCGAGATCGCCCCGGCCGCGAGCACCAGGCCGATCAGCATCGAGCCCGAGTCGCCCATGAAGATCCGCGCGGGGTGCATGTTGTGCGGCAGGAAGCCCAGGCACATGCCCATCAGGATCACCGTGAAGAGCGTCGCCGGGGCCGCCGCCTCGATCATGTGCCCGTACCAGAGCCGGTAGGTGTACAGGAAGAACGCGGCGGCGGCGATGCACACCATGCCCGCCGCGAGACCGTCCAGGCCGTCCACGAAGTTGACCGCGTTGATGGTGATGACGACCAGGGCGACCGTGAGCAGCGTGCCCTGCCACTGGGTGAGCGCGACGGTGCCGACGCCGGGGATCGGCAGCCACAGGATCGTCAGACCCTGGAGGACCATGACCGCGGCGGCGATCATCTGCCCGCCGAGCTTGATCAGGGCGTCGATCTCGAACTTGTCGTCCAGCACACCGATCAGCCAGATCAGCGCGGCACCGGAGAGCAGCGCCCGCGGCTCGGTGGAGAGCTGGAAGACCCAGTCGAGGTTGTGGAGGTGGGCCGCGACGATCAGTCCGGCGCACAGTCCGCCGAACATGGCGATGCCACCGAGCCTCGGTGTCGGTTCTCGGTGGACGTCACGCGCACGGATCGCGGGCATCGCCCCGATCGCGATGGCGAACTTACGCACCGGACCGGTCAGCAGATAGGTCACCGCGGCCGTGACACAGAGCGTCAGCAGGTAATCACGCACGGGCTGCCCCATAGATTTCGCCGGCCATCTCAGCCCACACCCTAAACCGTCCGGCAATCACTGACGGCCGCGCTGCACGGGCCTCATGACCGAGGACACGGCGAGCGGGCCGATCGGTTCCACGGCGGACGGCTACCCCGGATAGGGCGGATACCGCTCCGCCAGCTCCCGGACCTCGGCCCGGACGTCGCCCTCCTCGCGCACCGCCGCCCCGAAGAGGGCCGCCAGCCGGGCCATGTCCGCGTCGTCCATGCCCTGGGTGGTGACGGCCGCGGTGCCGAGCCGGATGCCCCGGGCGTCCCCGTACGGCAGCGCACAGGTGTCCAGCACCACTCCCGCCGCCGCCAGCCGGGCCCGGGCGGTGGGCCCGTCGACGCCCAGCGGGGCCGGGTCCGCGACGATCAGATGGGTGTCCGTGCCGCCCGTGGTGACCTCGAAGCCCTCCGCCTCCAGCCCGGCCGCCAGCACCCGGGCATGGGCCACCACCCGATGCGCGTACGTGGTGAACGCCGGGGTGGCCGCCTCGCCGAACGCGACGGCCTTCGCGGCGACGGTGTGCATCTGCGCACCGCCCTGGGTGAAGGGGAAGACCGCCCGGTCGATCCGCTCCGCCAGGTCCGCGCCGCACAGGATCATCCCGCCGCGCGGCCCGCGCAGCACCTTGTGGGTGGTCGCGCAGACCACGTCGGCGTACGGCACCGGGCTCGGCGCCGCGCCGCCGGCGATCAGCCCCATCGGGTGCGCGGAGTCGGCGATGAGATACGCGCCCACCTCGTCGGCGATCTCCCGGAACAGCTCGTGGTCGGGATGGCGGGGGTACGAGATCGAGCCGCTCACGATCGCCTTGGGGCGGTGGGCGCGGGCCAGCGCGCGCACCTGCTCGTAGTCGATCAGGCCGCTCTCCGGGTCCACCCCGTACCCGACGAACTCGAACCAGCGGCCGGAGAAGTTGGCGGGCGAGCCATGGGTGAGGTGTCCCCCGTACGGGAGTCCCATCGCCAGCACCGTGTCGCCGGGGCGGAGCAGGGCGGCGTACGCGGCGAGGACCGCGGAGGAGCCGGAGTGCGCCTGGACGTTGGCGTGCTCGGCGCCGAAGAGCGAGGTGGCCCGGCGGCAGGCGATGCGTTCGGCGGCGTCGGCCTGCTCGCAGCCGCCGTGGTGGCGGGCGCCGGGATAGCCCTCGGCGTACTTGTTGGCGAGCGGTGAGCCGAGGGCGGCGAGTACCGCGGGCGAGGTGAAGTTCTCGGCGGCGGTCAGCTGCAGGGTGGCGGACTGGCGGTGCAGCTCCCCCAGCAGCACGGCGGCGATCTCCGGGTCCTCCCGGCGCAGGGCCTCGAAGTCCTGCGGCAGGGCGGCCCCGGGGGCGGAGGGCGGTGCGGCTGGAGTGGTGACCGGCATCGTTGGGCTCCGGGCCTGGGGAGGGGTGCGCTGGCGTCGGATCCAATGTAGGCCCGCGACGGGCCTCCTGCCCGCTGTGCGGCGCGGTCGTGCACCCGTTGGGCCCCTGCCCTGCCCGGCGGTGCGTACGCCCGTCAGGGTGGCGCGGACGGTCCGCCCGTCAGTGGTCCACGGGTACGCCGGTGAGTGCGGTGACGACCGGGTCGAGGGCCTGGTTGATCTCGTCGCCGATGGAGCGGAAGAACGTGATCGGGGCGCCGTACGGGTCGTACACCTCGTCCGCCTCGGCGGTGGGGGCCAGCAGCCAGCCGCGCAGCGCGGCCGCGGCGCGGACCAGTGCGCGGGCGCGCTCGACGACGCCCTCGTCCCGCGGGTCGGGCAGCGTGGCGGGGTCTATCGCCCGGACCAGCCGGGTGAATTCCTTGAGGGTGAACGTGCGCAGGCCGGCCGAGTGACCCATCGAGATCACCTGCGCGCGGTGGTCGCGGGTGGCGGTGAGCACCAGGTCGGCTCGGATCACGTGCTCGTCGAGCAGTTCCCGGCCGACGAAGCCGGTGGTGTCGGCGCCGAAGTCGGCGAGGACGATCTCGGCGTTGGCCTCCATGGGGGCACCCTCGTGGCCCCAGGTGCCCGCGCTCTCCACGATCAGTCCGCCGCTGAGCGGATCGCCGAGGCGGTCCACCAGGGCATGGCGGGTCAGCCGCTCGGTGATGGGCGAGCGGCAGACGTTGCCGGTGCTGACGTGGAGGATGCGGAAAGTGTCGGCCCGCCCCGCTATGCCACGCCCCTCAGGGGCGGTCAATTGGCCACCTCAAGGTCGGGTACCACCTTGCGGAGCTCCTCGACGGAGAGCGCGCCGGCCCGCAGCAGCACCGGGACCTTGCCGGTCACGTCGACGATCGACGAGGGCACGATGCCCGGCGTCGGGCCGCCGTCCAGGTACACCGAGACGGAGTCGCCGAGCATCTCCTGGGCCGCGTCGCAGTCCTCCGGGGCCGGGTGACCGGTGAGGTTGGCACTGGAGACGGCCATCGGGCCGAACTCCGTCAGCAGCTCGATGGCGACCGGGTGCAGCGGCATCCGGATGGCGACGGTGCCACGGGTGTCCCCGAGGTCCCACTGGAGCGACGGCTGGTGCTTGGCGACGAGCGTGAGGGCACCGGGCCAGAAGGCGTCGACGAGTTCCCAGGCCTGCTCGGAGAAGTCCGTGACCAGGCCGTGCAGGGTGTTCGGGGAGCCGATCAGGACGGGCGTCGGCATGTTGCGGCCGCGGCCCTTGGCGTCCAGCAGGTCGGCGACGCTCTCGGAGCTGAAGGCGTCCGCACCGATGCCGTACACGGTGTCGGTGGGCAGCACGACCAGTTCGCCGCGGCGGACGGCCGACGCGGCCTCACGCAGACCCGTCGTACGGTCGGTCGCGTCGTTGCAGTCGTATCGCCGTGCCATCAGCCGGCCTCCTCAAGCGTGTACGGGTGTCGCGGGTGCGGGTCGTGCGGGTGGTGGCCGCCGGTCACGGCATGGCCTTGCGGGCCGTGGCGAACCGCGGCCGGTTGTTCAGGTCGGGGTGGTCGGCCGCGTCCGCCCAGCCGCGCTCCTCGGTGAAGATCCACGGCACCTGGCCGCCCTGGGTGTCGGCGTGCTCGATGACGACGAGGCCGCCGGGGCGCAGCAGGCGGTGTGCGGTGCGTTCGATGCCGCGGATGGTGTCGAGGCCGTCCTCGCCGGAGAAGAGGGCCATCTCCGGGTCGTGGTCGCGGGCCTCGGGTGCCACGTACTCCCATTCGGTGAGCGGGATGTACGGCGGGTTGGAGATGACCAGGTCGACCTGGCCGTCCAGCTCGGGGAGGGCGGTCAGCGCGTCTCCCTGGTGGACGGTGACCCGGGATCCGTCGGCGTTCTTCCTGGTCCACTCGATGGCGTCGTCGGAGAGCTCGACGGCGTGCACGCGCGAGCGCGGCACCTCCTGGGCCATGGCCAGGGCGATGGCGCCCGATCCGCTGCACAGGTCGACGACGGTCGGCTCGACGACGTCCATCGCGCGTACGGCGTCTATCGCCCAGCCGACGACCGATTCGGTCTCCGGGCGGGGGACGAAGACCCCGGGTCCGACCTGGAGCTCCAGGTAGCGGAAGAAGGCGCGGCCGGTGATGTGCTGGAGCGGTTCGCGGGCCTCGCGGCGGGCGATGGCCTCCCAGTAGCGGGCGTCGAACTCCGCGTCCGGCACCCGGTGCAGCTCGCCCCGCTTGACGCCGTGGACGAACGCGGCGAGTTCCTCCGCGTCGAATCGCGGCGAGGGCACACCGGCGTCGGCCAGCCGCTGGGTGGCCTGGGCCACCTCGGCGAGCAGCAGGTTCATCGCGGTTCTCCGTACGGTTTACGGGCGGGGCGGGGTTTTGCTCAGGCGGCGGCGAGCTTGGCGGCGGAGTCTGCGTCGACACACGCCTGGATCACGGAGTCCAGGTCGCCGTCGAGCACCTGGTCCAAGTTGTACGCCTTGAAGCCGACCCGGTGGTCCGAGATCCGGTTTTCCGGGAAGTTGTACGTACGGATCTTCTCGGAACGGTCGACCGTACGCACCTGGCTGCGCCGTACGTCCGAGGCCTCCTGCTCGGCGGCCTCCTGGGCGGCCGCGAGCAGGCGCGAACGCAGGATGCGCATGGCCTGCTCCTTGTTCTGGAGCTGGCTCTTCTCGTTCTGGCAGGAGGCGACGACACCGGTCGGCAGGTGGGTGATGCGGACCGCCGAGTCCGTGGTGTTGACGGACTGGCCGCCGGGGCCCGAGGAGCGGTACACATCGATGCGCAGGTCGTTGGCGTGGATCTCCACGTCGACCTCCTCGGCCTCGGGCGTGACGAGCACGCCGGCGGCGGAGGTGTGGATGCGGCCCTGCGACTCGGTGGACGGGACGCGCTGCACGCGGTGCACGCCGCCCTCGTACTTCAGCCGGGCCCACACGCCCTGGCCGGGCTCGGTGGCGCCGTTGCCGCCCTTGGTCTTCACGGCTACCTGGACGTCCTTGTAGCCGCCGAGCTCGGACTCGGTGGAGTCGATGATCTCGGTCTTCCAGCCGACGCGCTCGGCGTAGCGCAGGTACATGCGCAGCAGATCTCCGGCGAACAGGGCGGACTCGTCGCCGCCCGCGCCGGCCTTGATCTCCAGGAGCACGTCCTTGTCGTCGCTGGGGTCGCGCGGGACCAGGAGGAGGCGGAGCTTCTCGGTGAGCTCCTCGCGCTGCTTCTCCAGCTCCTTGACCTCGGCGGCGAAGTCGGGGTCGTCGGCGGCGAACTCGCGGGCCGTCTCGATGTCGTCCCCGGTCTGCTTCCAGGAGCGGTACGTCGCGACGATCGGGGACAGCTCGGCGTAGCGCTTGTTGAGCTTGCGCGCGTTCGCCTGGTCGGCGTGGACCGCGGGGTCCGCGAGCTTCTTCTCCAGATCGGTCTGTTCGCCGATCAGTTCCTCGACCGCCTCGAACATCTTCGGGCTCCTGGTTCCTTCACTCGTGCGTGCCTGCTGGACGGCGTGATGCCGGCCGGGCGGGGGTACGGAACGGGGCCGCGTACCCCCGGCCGGAAAAAACGCCGGTCCCGACGCCCCCGCAAGAGGGCGCCGAGAACCGGCGCAGTGGCTCGCTACTTGCTGGCGGAGCCGGCAGCCTTGCCGAAGCGGGCCTCGAAGCGGGCCACACGGCCACCGGTGTCGAGGATCTTCTGCTTGCCCGTGTAGAACGGGTGGCACTCGGAGCAGACGTCGGCGCGGATGGTGCCGCCGTCGATGGTGCTCCGGGTGGTGAACGACGCGCCACAGGTGCAGCTGACCTGCGTCTCGACGTACTCGGGGTGGATGTCGCGCTTCAAGGGTTTCTCCTAGGTTCGGGAGGGCGCCGGGTCGTACGCGCGGATTGCGCGTCCGTGAACCGGGGCCGACGTACCAGTCTGCCAGGACCGGCCGTATCTCCCAAAACCGGGGGCGGGCCGCAACTATTCCCGGCCCGGCCGGTCACCGTACGACGTCGCCCGCGGTGCCCTTGTCGCCCGCCGACTTCTCGGTGGCGGAGGCGGGGATCGCCCTGTCGTGCGCGAGCGCGGTCCACACCTGCCGGGCGGACTCCTCCAGCGGTACGACGCGGTTCGGGTCGGCCGGGTCGTATCCGACGGGCAGGGTGACCATGTGGACGTTCTTCGCGCCCAGCCCCTTGAGGCCGTTCGCGAAGCCGGTGAGCTTCTGGACCGAGCCCAGGTCGGAGTCGGTGGTGATGGTCTTGGTGGCCGTGTCCGCGAGGTCGAACAGGGTCTTCGGGTTGGAGAACACCCCGACGTTCTTGACCTGTTCCATCAGCGCCTTGATGAACGCCTGCTGGAGCTGGATGCGGCCGAGGTCGCTGCCGTCGCCGACGCTCTTGCGGGTACGGACCAGGCCCAGCGACTGCTCGCCGTCCAGGGTGTGGGTGCCGGGTTCGAGCTTCAGATGGCTCTTGGGGTCGTCGATCGCCGCGGTGGTGGTGATCTCCACGCCGCCCAGTTCGTCGATGAGCTTCTTGAAACCGGTGAAGTCGACTTCGAGGTAGTGGTCCATGCGGATGCCGGACATGGCCTCGACGGTCTTGACCGCGCAGGCCGGCCCGCCGACCTCGTACGCCGTGTTGAACATCGCGCGCTGCTGTCCCGCGACGGGCTTCCCGTTCGTGTCGCTGGTGCAGTCGGGGCGGGTGACGAGGGTGTCGCGCGGGATGGAGACGACGGAGGCGGTCTTGTGGCCCTTGTTGATGTGCAGCACCATCGCGGTGTCCGAGCGGGCCGTGCCCTCGTCGGCGCCGTACGCGGAGTTCGCGCCGGACCGGGAGTCCGAACCGAGCACCAGGATGTCCTCGGAACCGTTGTCGATGTTGTCGGGGCGGTCCTTGCCGAGCGCCGCGTTGATGTCGACGGCCTTGAGGTTGCCGTTGAGCTTGACGTAGGCGTATCCCAGTCCGGCTCCACCGACGACCACGGCACCGGCCAGGGTCCAGGCGGCGACGACCGTCGCCCTGCGGCGGCGGGAGGGCTTCTTCCGGCGCTTGCCGGTGGGGCGTATTCGGCCGCCGCTCCCGTTCTGCTCGGTCATGGGTCTCCTTCGGTCGTCAGCTCTCCCCGGCTACCCCCAGCAGCGGTGTTCGGGCGCTGGGCGGTCGGCTTGTCGGTACTGCTTACGACGCCGCGGCACCAAGAAGGGTTGCACAGCCACCCGTTGTGTCCGCGTGAGGACGAAACAGTCATAAAGCATCGGCGAACAGCAGGTGATCCCCCGCTCACCTGCGGTTTCTTGCCCGATGCAGCCATCTCCCCGCCATCCGGCGACACGTCCGGCATGTGGCAAAGGTCTCGGTTCGGCCACGGGCTCCGGGTCGGCTGCGTCACATCCGCACGACCCACGGCGAAGGGCCGCCCCCGTCACCGAAGTGACGGGGGCGGCCCTGTGATCCGGCCGGTCCGGGGCGACGTCAGTCGTTGCCGTTGCCCGGGGCCGGCGTCGTCTTCTGGATCTGGAGCAGGAACTCCGCGTTGGACTGGGTCTTCTTCATCCGGTCCAGGAGGAGCTCGATCGCCTGCTGCTGGTCGAGCGCGTGCAGCACCCGGCGCAGCTTCCAGACGATCGCCAACTCGTCGCTTCCGAGCAGGATTTCCTCCTTGCGGGTGCTGGACGCGTCGACGTCCACCGCCGGGAAGATGCGCTTGTCCGAGAGCTTCCGGTCGAGCTTGAGCTCCATGTTGCCGGTGCCCTTGAACTCCTCGAAGATCACCTCGTCCATGCGCGAGCCGGTCTCGACGAGCGCGGTGGCCAGGATGGTCAGCGAGCCGCCGTCCTCGATGTTGCGCGCGGCACCGAAGAAGCGCTTCGGCGGGTAGAGCGCGGTCGAGTCGACACCACCGGACAGGATGCGGCCGGAGGCGGGGGCCGCGAGGTTGTACGCGCGGCCGAGGCGGGTGATGGAGTCCAGCAGGACGACCACGTCGTGACCCAGCTCGACGAGACGCTTGGCGCGCTCGATGGCCAGCTCGGCGACGGTGGTGTGGTCCTCGGCGGGGCGGTCGAAGGTCGAGGAGATGACCTCGCCCTTCACCGACCGCTGCATGTCGGTGACCTCTTCCGGACGCTCGTCGACCAGGACGACCATCAGGTGGCACTCGGGGCTGTTGACGGTGATCGCGTTGGCGATCGCCTGCAGGATCATGGTCTTGCCGGTCTTCGGCGGGGCCACGATCAGGCCTCGCTGGCCCTTGCCGATGGGCGCGACCAGGTCGATGATCCGCGTCGTCAGGACGTTGGAGTCGGTCTCCAGACGGAGCCGGTCCTGCGGGTAGAGCGGGGTCAGCTTCTGGAACTCCGGGCGGCCACGGCCGGTTTCGGGCGCCATGCCGTTCACCGAGTCGAGGCGGACCAGGGCGTTGAACTTCTCCCGGCGCTCGCCGTCCTTGGGCTGGCGCACCGCACCGGTGACGTGGTCACCCTTGCGCAGGCCGTTCTTGCGGACCTGGGCGAGCGACACGTACACGTCGTTCGGGCCCGGCAGGTAGCCGGAGGTCCGGATGAACGCGTAGTTGTCGAGGATGTCCAGGATGCCCGCGACGGGGATCAGGACGTCGTCGTCGGAGACCGGGACCTCGTTGGCGAAGTCCTCGCGGCCACGGCGGCCACGGCGGTCGCGGTAGCGGCCGCGACGGCCGCGACGGCCGCCCGCCTCGTCGTCGTACCCGTCGTCCTGCGGGCCGCCGCCCTGCTGCTGGCTCTGGCGCTGCTGGCGCTGGCCGCCCTGCTGGCCCTGGCCGCCGCCCTGCTCGTCGCCCTTGCCCCGGCGGTCGCGCTGGCGGTCGCGGCGCTCACCGCGCTCGCCGCGCTCCTGACGGTCACCGCGGTCGCCGCGCTGGCCGCGGTCCTGGCGGTCGCCCCGGCGGCCCTCGGCCGTGTCGGCGGCGGCTTCGGCCTTGGCGTCGGCGCGGTCCTCGCCCTTGGGCTCGGCCTGCGTGTCCGCCTTGGCCTCGGCGGGCTTGCTGTCCGCCTTGGTCTCCGGGCTGCCCGCCTGCGCGGTCGCACGGCGCCGGCGACGCTCGCCCGCGGGCTGGTCGTCGCTGGCCGGCTGGCCGGGGATGTCGATCTGCTGCTGGGCCGCGGCCTTCTCGGCGGGAGCGTCGGCGGCCGCCTCGTCCCCGGTGCGCGCCTTGGAGGTGGCACGGCGCTTCGGCTTGGTCTCGGACGTCGCGGCGGGCGCGGCGGCCTTGGGCGCGGCGGAGCTACCGGCCTGCGCCTCCTTGATGACCTCGATCAGCTGGCCCTTGCGCATCCGCGCAGTGCCCTTGATGCCGAGGCCGGACGCGACCTGCTGCAGCTCGGCCAGGACCATGCCGTCAAGGCCGGTGCCGGAGCGGCGGCGCCGTGCGGTGGTGCCAGTGGCAGCACCTTCGGCGGGCGCGGCGCTGTCGACGCTCTTGTCGGCAGTCACGCCCATCAGATCGGTGGTGTCGCTCACGAAGGGTCCTTCCCTGGAGCGGACGTCGGCCTTCTGGCTCGGCGACCGGTTGTGCTGTCCGACTGCGGTCTTTTTCTTGCGGACCGTGCCGGGGCGGTGGTCCGCCGGGTACGGCGGAGAGATGAAGGTGTGCATGGGCCCGGCGCGAGCATCCCCCTGCTCGGCCCACTCCTGGACGAGCGAGGGGTGTCGTGCCGGTTCCGGAGCGTGCACGAAACTGCTCAGGCAGGCTGCTCAGGCAGTTGGGGAGGCTCCCGGAAGAATTGGTGGTCCCGGAAAGGGACACGAAGCAACGCGCCACATAGACGTCGGTTGCAGACTTGAGGTTAACACTACCGGCTCCAACAAACATTCCCCCTCTCACTCACCGGCAATCACTTCTCGGCTACGGGGCGAGCGGCAGCACACTCGCGCCCGGGGCGTCGAGAGCGAGACGGTTGGCCGCCCATCCCTCGCCCGCCAGCTGTGCGACCTTGTCGGCCGCACCGACCTCGGCCAGTGCGAGCACGGTGGGCCCGGCACCGGAGATGACCGCGGGGACACCGTCCGCACGCAGTCGGTTGACGAGTTCCACGCTCTCGGGCATCGCCGGGGCGCGGTACTCCTGGTGGAGCCGGTCCTCGGTGGCGGTGAGCAGCAGTTCGGGGCGCCTGGTCAGGGCCTCGACGAGCAGTGCGGCACGGCCGGTGTTGAACGCCGCGTCGACGTGCGGGACGGCGCGCGGGAGCAGTCCGCGGGCGGTTTCGGTGAGGACCGGCTTGCCGGGTACGAAAACCACCGGAACGATGGATTCTGCGGGGTCCATCCTGATCGCGCGCGCCGATCCGCCGTCCATCCACGCGAGGGTGAATCCGCCGAGCAGACAGGCCGCGACGTTGTCGGGGTGGCCCTCGATCTCGGTCGCCAGTTCCAGCAGCGCCGCTTCGTCGAGCCGGGCGTCGCCGCCGGTCGTCACGGCGCGGGCGGCGACGATTCCGGCGCAGATGGCGGCGGAGGAGGAGCCGAGGCCGCGTCCGTGCGGGATGCGGTTGGCGCAGACGATCTCCAGGCCCCGGGGCTGTCCGCCGAGCAGGTCGAAGGCCGTGCGCAGGGAGCGTACGAGGAGGTGACGCTCGTCGCGGGGCAGCGTGTCCGCGCCCTCACCGGCGATGTCGATGTGCAGCCCGGAGTCGGCGACGCGGACGACGACGTCGTCGTACAGCCCCAGCGACAGGCCGAAGGCGTCGTAACCCGGGCCCAGGTTGGCGCTGGTCGCGGGGACGCGCACCCGGACGGCGGCGGCTCGGAAAGCGGGACCGGCCATCGGTTGGACGACTCTCCTTGTGAGGCAGCGGGGGTGGTGAAGCGTTTTCCTGGCGGCAGGAGGTCGTGGCGGCGGGGAGTGGTGTTCCGGGGAACCCGACGGCCACAACGGCCCATACACCGCGGCAGATGCGGCGGGGCGGGTTGGCTACAGCTTATCGAAGGAAGGTTCTGTGGCGACATAGGGCGCACAGGAGGCGCACGATGCGTGTCGCACGCCTCCTATGCGCTCTCCGCCCCGAAAAGGGCGGTTGAGCTGGGTTCCTGCCCGGTCCGCCGGGGCCGGCCGACGGACCGGAGCGCCCCCTAGACCAGGCCCAGCTTCTCGGCGGCGGTGGCCGCGTCGACCGGGACGGTGACCGGCTGCGGTGCGCCCGCGACGGCCCAGTCGGGGTCCTTGAGGCCGTTGCCGGTGACCGTGCAGACGATCTTCTGGCCGCGGTCGACCTTGCCCTCCTCGGCGGCCTTCAGCAGGCCGGCGACGGAGGCGGCCGAGGCGGGCTCGACGAAGACGCCCTCCTGGGAGGCCAACAGCCGGTAGGCGGACAGAATCTGTCGGTCCGTCACCTCATCGATGAATCCGCCCGATTCGTCCCGGGCGTCCAGCGCGTACTGCCAGGAGGCCGGGTTGCCGATCCGGATCGCGGTGGCGACGGTCGACGGGTCCTTGACGATCTCGCCGCGCACGATGGGCGCGGAGCCGGATGCCTGGAAGCCCCACATGCGCGGGGTGTGCGTGGACATGCCGTCGCCCGCGTACTCCTTGTACCCCTTCCAGTACGCGGTGATGTTGCCCGCGTTGCCGACCGGGAGGACATGGATGTCCGGGGCGTCGCCGAGCGCGTCCACGATCTCGAACGCGGCGGTCTTCTGGCCCTCGATGCGGACCGGGTTGACCGAATTGACCAGCGCCACCGGGTAGTTGTCCGAGAGCGAGCGGGCCAGCGTCAGACAGTCGTCGAAGTTGCCGTCCACCTGGAGGATCTTGGCGCCGTGCACCAGCGCCTGGCCCATCTTGCCGAGCGCGATCTTGCCCTGGGGCACGAGGACGGCGCAGACCATGCCGGCCCGCACCGCGTAGGCGGCGGCGGAGGCGGAGGTGTTGCCGGTGGAGGCGCAGATGACCGCCTTCGCACCCTCCTCCTTGGCCCGGGTGATGGCCATCGTCATGCCGCGGTCCTTGAAGGACCCGGTGGGATTGGCGCCCTCGACCTTGAGGTGCACCTCGCAGCCCGTGCGCTCGGAGAGGACCTGAGCGGGGACGAGCGGCGTACCTCCCTCACGGAGCGTGACGACCTGCGTCGTGCTCGTGACCGGAAGGCGGTCCCGGTACTCCTCGATGATGCCGCGCCACTGGTGGGTGCCCTTGCTGGTCATGGGTCCTTACTCCCCTTCAACACGCATGATGCTGGCGACACCGCGCACGGTGTCGAGCTTGCGCAGCGCCTCGACGGTCGCCGAGAGCGCGGCGTCGGACGCACGGTGGGTGACGACGACGAGGGACGCCTCGCCGCCCACCCGTCGGCCGCCGCCACCCTGCTCGATGGCGGCTTCGTCGCCGCTGCCCGGATTTCTTCCCTGCTGGCGGACGGTATCGATCGATACGCCCTTTTCGGCGAAGACCGTCGCGACCTGGGCGAGCACGCCAGGCTTGTCGGCCACGTCGAGACTGATGTGGTACCGCGTGACCACGTCGCCCATGGGGCTGACCGGCAGGCGCGTGTACGCGGACTCACCGGGGCCGGTGGCCTCGTTGAGCTTGTTGCGGCAGACCGCGACCAGGTCGCCGAGGACCGCGGAGGCGGTCGGCGAGCCACCGGCGCCGGGGCCGTAGAACATGAGCTGACCGGCCGCCTCGGCCTCCACGAACACCGCGTTGTACGCCTCACGGACGGAGGCCAGCGGGTGGCTCAGCGGGATCATCGCGGGGTGGACCCGGGCGGTGACCGACTGCCCGTCGGCGGCGCGCTCGCAGATGGCGAGGAGCTTGACGGTGCAGCCCATACGGCGGGCGGACGCGATGTCGGCGGCGGTGACCTCGGTGATGCCCTCGCGGTGCACGTCGCCGATCCTCACCCGGGTGTGGAAGGCGATCCCGGCCAGGATGGCGGCCTTGGCGGCGGCGTCGAAGCCCTCCACGTCGGCGGTCGGGTCGGCCTCGGCGTATCCGAGGGCGGTGGCCTCGTCGAGCGCCTCGGAGTACCCGGCTCCGCTCGTGTCCATCCTGTCGAGGATGAAGTTGGTGGTGCCGTTCACGATGCCGAGGACCCGGTTGACCTTGTCACCGGCGAGGGATTCGCGCAGCGGCCGTACGAGCGGGATGGCACCGGCCACGGCGGCCTCGTAGTAGAGGTCGCGGCCGTGCTGCTCGGCGGCGGCGTGCAGCGCGGCGCCGTCCTCGGCCAGCAGCGCCTTGTTCGCGGAGACGACGCTCGCGCCGTGCTCGAAGGCGGTGGTGATGAGCGTGCGGGCGGGCTCGATTCCCCCGATGACCTCGATGACGACGTCGATGTCGCCCCGTTTGACCAGGGCCGTCGCATCGGTGGTGATCAGTGCGGGGTCGATGCCCTCGCGCACCTTGGAGGGCCGGCGCACGGCGACACCGGCGAGCTCGACCGGTGCGCCGATGCGCGCGGCGAGGTCGTCGGCGTGCGTCGTCATGATGCGCGCCACCTCTGAGCCGACCACTCCACAGCCCAGCAGCGCCACCTTCAGCGGACGCGTACGCATCATCCGACCTCGTTTCCTTTACATCTGATGTGTGGACCAGTCTCACTCACCGGACGGGGGATTCTGCCACTCGTCCGGATCCTGAGATATGTATTTCATCAGCCGACATCGAGACGCAGGAGATCTTCCTCCGTCTCGCGCCTGACGATGACACGCGCCCGACCGTCGCGCACGGCGACGACCGGCGGACGCAGGGCGTGGTTGTAGTTGCTCGCCATGGAACGGCAGTACGCGCCGGTGGCGGGCACCGCGATCAGGTCGCCGGGGGCGAGGTCGGACGGCAGGAACGCGTCCTTGACCACGATGTCGCCGCTCTCGCAGTGCTTGCCGACGACCCGGACGAGCATCGGCTCGGCGTCGGAGGTGCGCGAGACGAGCGCGACGGTGTACTCGGCGTCGTACAGCGCGGTGCGGATGTTGTCCGACATGCCGCCGTCGACGCTGACGTACGTACGCAGCCCCTCCAGGGGCTTGATGGTGCCGACCTCGTACAGCGTGAAGGCGGTCGGTCCGACGATGGCGCGCCCCGGCTCGACGGAGATCCGCGGGGTGGCGAGCCCGGCGGCCTCGCACTCGCGGGTCACGATGTCGCCGAGCGCCTTCGCGATCTCGTGCGGCTCGCGCGGGTCGTCCTCGGAGGTGTACGCGATGCCGAGTCCGCCGCCGAGGTCGATCTCGGGCAGCTCCACCCCGTGCTCGTCGCGCACCTCGGCGAGCAGCTGGACCACGCGGCGGGCGGACACCTCGAAGCCGGCCATGTCGAAGATCTGCGAGCCGATGTGCGAGTGGATGCCGATGAGCTCCAGGCCGTCGAGGGTGAGCGCCCGGCGCACCGCCTCGGCCGCCTGTCCCCCGGCCAGCGCGATCCCGAACTTCTGGTCCTCGTGCGCGGTGGCGATGAACTCGTGGGTGTGCGCCTCGACACCGACGGTGACCCGGATCTGCACCCGCTGCCGCTTGCCGAGCCGCTGCGCGATGTGCGCGACACGGGCGATCTCCTGGAAGGAGTCGAGCACGATCCGGCCCACTCCGGCCTCGACGGCCCGCTCGATCTCCGCGACGGTCTTGTTGTTGCCGTGGAAGGCGATGCGCTCGGCCGGCATTCCGGCGTCCAGGGCGGTGGTCAGCTCGCCACCGGAGCAGACGTCGAGGTTGAGCCCCTCCTCCTGGAGCCAGCGCACGACGGCGCGCGACAGGAAGGCCTTTCCGGCGTAGAACACGTCGGCGCCGGGTCCGAAGGCGTCGGCCCAGGCGCGGCAGCGGGCCCGGAAGTCGCTCTCGTCGAGGAAGTAGGCGGGGGTGCCGAACTCCTCGGCCAGCCGCGTCACTTCGATCCCGCCGACGGTGACCGCGCCGTCCTCGGCGCGGGTGACGGTACGGGCCCAGACCTTCGCGTCCAGGGCGTTGAGATCGGCGGGCGGGGCGGTGTAGTGCCCCTCCGTCATGACGTCGGCGTGACGGGGTCCGGCGGGGTGTGCGGATCGGCTCATCGTGTTGCTCTGCTCTCTCGGGTCTCTCAGAGGACTTCGGGTGCGCTGATGCCGAGCAGGGACAGGCCGCCTGCCAGCACCGTCCCGGCGGCTTCGGCAAGAGCGAGCCGGGAGCGGTGGGCGGCCGAGGGTTTCTCGTCACCGGCGGGCAGCGGCGAGGCGCCGTCGTGGAAGTCGAAGAAGGCCTGCGCGAGGGATTCCAGCTGCCGGGCGACCCGGTCGGGCTCCCGGTGCCGGGCGGCGGCGGCGAGCACCCCGGGGTGGTCGGCGAGCAGCGCACCGAGCGCGGGCGCGGCCACGCCCTCCTCGTACGCCGCGGCGAACCCGAGCTGCCGGGCGTTCCGTCCCAGCGCACGGATCCGGGCGTGCGCGTACCGCACCCGGAACAACGGATTGCTCTCCTGCTGCACGAGCAGCTCGCCGCTCCCGGTGCCGCGGGGCCGGTCGTGCGGGGCGGCCCGCAGCAGCGCCCAGCGCGCGGCGTCGTTCCCCAGCCGCTCGAAGAGATCGCGGTCGGCGGCCGGCACCGGCAGCACGTGCAGCGCCTCCCCGCCGGCCGTCCGCTCCCCGGCCTCGGCCCCCTGGGCCCGGAGCAGCCGCTCGACGGTCTCGGTGACGACCCGGGCGCGAAGCTCCTCGACGGGCGCGAACGAGACCGCCGCACCGGCGAGGGCGTCCCCGTGCCCGTACACCGTGCCGTGCTCGGCGATGTCGCGCACCAGGGTGTCGAGGCCGCGCGCCCCGGCCCGCAGCGTGAAGTTCAGGAATCCCGGCCCGGTGACCTCGACGTCCCCGATCCCCGGCGCGCCCACCACTCGTTCCCGCAGGATCTCGGCGACGTCCCTGGCCGGCAGCTCGGCGGGCCCGGCCAGCTGGAGGGCGACGGCACAGGCGTAGTCCCCGCGCCCGCCGGGCCGCGTCCGCTCCACCCGCACGCGCGCGGGCACGGGGGCGCGCAGGGCGTTCTCGTCGACCGCGCGGCGCACGGCGTGCAGCACGGTCCTGGAGAGGTCGGCGGGGGTCACAGGACAAGCGTATGGGAGGAAGGGGGGCACCTCGCGACCCCGTTTCGCCATGCGGTCACCCCGCGGCGCGCTCCGCGGTCCCGGCGCTCCGTCTGCCGTCGAGCGACGGCCGGTCCTTCCGCTCCGTCAACTCCCGCACCAGCCGCACCAGCTCGGTCGGCTCGAAGGGTTTCGCGAGAAACGCGTCGACCCCCGCGGCGACCCCGCTGTCCACCTCGTACGGCGTGCAGGCACTGATGATCGCCACGGGCAGATGTCTGGTCCGGGGATCGGAGCGCAGTCTGGTGGCGGTCTGCAGACCGTCCAGCCTGGGCATGACGACATCGAGCGTGATCACATCGGGACGGACCCGATGCACCAGATCAAGACACTCGACACCATCGGCCGCGGTCACGACCTCGAAGCCCTCAAGCTCCAGGTTGACCCTGATCAACTGCCGGATGACCTTGTTGTCGTCGACAACAAGCACGCGGCCACACGCCCCTGACACACTTCGAGGGTAGGGGCGACTCCGTGGCTGCGTCCGGGTTTTACCCACTTCCGCCCCCGGACGGGTGGCGCGAGGGATGGCCGGATGCATCCGGAGCACACTGCCGGCCCTCCGTCCGGCCCCCCGCCACCGCTCCGGCAAGCCGGGAAATACCTGTTCACGGACACCCCGCGGAAGCTGGTAGTGTTTCACCCGTCGCCGAGCAACACAGCGATACGCCCTCGTAGCTCAGGGGATAGAGCATCGGCCTCCGGAGCCGTGTGCGCAGGTTCGAATCCTGCCGAGGGCACTTCGGAAGAAGTACCAAAAAAAGACCTTCTGGCCAGCGGAAACGTTGATCAGAGGGTCTTTTTCATGGCTCGCGAAGCCGGGGTACTCCGCCGTGGCGGAGTACCCCGGCTTCGCGGACGCGCGTACGCCTCTGCCGCACAGCACTCGGGCCGGGCTTCATCTCAGAGCGATCAGTGAGCGCTTTCGACGTTGGGTGCTCCGTCGAGGAAGCTGTCCAGGAGTCTGTCGTGCAGCCTGTTGAGGATCTCGCTCTCCGCGTACGCGGCTCTGGCACGCAGGTGGAGTTTGCCGGTGAGCCGTGCGAACCGCTCACGCACGGAAGACGGGGGCCATTGGACCGCCGTGGCCGCGAACGCGTTCCGGCTCAGTTCACGCCCGCCCGGCCCTTGGGCGGCGGCGGTCAGTTCCCCGCTCCGGGCTCGGACTTCGTGCAGCAGCCAGTAGCTGTCGGCCAGTGTCTCCGGCTGCAGGGCGAGAATGCCTCGCCCAGGCACAACCGGAACCTCGTTCAGGACGGCGTGCACGCCGTCCTCTCTGGTCGCCAGCAGCAGGGACTGCGGAGCGCACACGGAGTCCGCGTCAGGAGAGGCGAGCCAGGTGTCTGTCCGGGAGATGTACGGCAGGCCCCTGCGCAGGACGTCCGCGGGCGCGATGAAGGGGACAGCGGACCCCTGGGACGATTCGTCCGCATGGGGGGCGTCCTCGCGAGGGCGCGACGCATGACCTGAGCGCAGGTGAGCCAGGGTACCGAAGGACTGTTCGGGCCAGGCTCCCTTGTCCTGTGCCTCGGCAGCGAACAGCGCGTCGCTCAACGACATGGCACATTCCGCGATGCGCGTGTTGACTGCCGCTTTCCTTTCCATGACTTCCGCCGTACGGAGAAATGCCGCCCTGGCCTCCGGGGGCGGCAGCGGCACGGGAAGGCCGCGCAGGACTTTCAGATTCAGAGTGCGTTGCAGGGTGGAGCCGGTCACACGACTCTCGCACCAGTCACGTACGTACGGCGATCCGAGCCACAACCTGAGCCAGGCCGCCTCATCAGGTTCTGTCATCCGCACCACCGCGACAGTGCGGGCAGCATTCCAGCCGTGATACGCGTCGGTGACCACGGCTGCTTCGCCGACCCTGCCTACGAGCACGATGAGCACATCGCCGACCCGCAACTCACTACGGATGTTCGCCTGGTGCGTGCGAGGGCTGATTCTTCTCGGCTCGTCGCTATGGAGATGGCCGTCCTGGATGTCCGCTGCTCGGATCATCCCCACACCGTCGTCCACGTGAGCCCCGGGACGAGTGATGCCGTAGCCGATCATCTGCACCGATGGCATCCGCTCCAGGGTCGCCACTCCCCAGCCCTGTGGAAGCCGGTTCAGCCGCTCCTCCATGAAGTCCGGGATCACCACTGCCTCAACAGATCGTGCAGCTCGGCCTCAAGCCGATGGGACGCCTCGAAGAGGGAGTACAGCTCACGGGTCAAGTCACCCACCTGCTCTCCCTTGTCAGCGTGTGCGGACTCGACTACGGGCACGCCGACGTGGCGGGAAGGCAGGACGTCGTAGTTCTGGGCGGCGGTCTCCGCAGTGGCCACCGATCTGCACCAGCCGGGCACGTCCTCATAGGCCGCCTGGCCCGGTGCTCCGCGCCAGGCGGCAAAGGTATCGGTGATGCGGTTCCTGGCCTCGTCCGGCAGAGTTCGGCGGCCACGCCCGACCTTGGCCGCGGTATCACGCGCGTCGATCAACAGCACTTGACCTGTTCGGTCGGCAGAGCCCCAGCCCGAACTGCTTCTTTTGCTTCTGGTGAAGAGCCACAAGGTCACGGGGTTACGCACGTGCGGGAGCAGACCCGCGGGAAGCTCGACCACGCAACTCAGCACATCGTCCTCGACGAGTCCGGCGCGGATCTGGAGTTCCGCCGGCCTTGAGGTGGAGGCAGCAGCGGTAGGCAGAAGAAGCACTCCGCGCCCGGACTCCGTGGGGGCCATCTTGCTCACTACATGCTGGGCCCATGCGAAGTTCCCGTTTCCCTCCGGCGGGATCCCGTAACGCCAGCCATGGTGGAATCCTCGACCGCCCTGGGACCAGCCGGCCTGGTTGAAGGGAGGGTTGGCGACGATCACGTCGAAGGTCTGGTTCTCGAACCGGTCGTCGGTCAAGCTGGACGCAGGCCCTTGCAGGGATCCGTCGACGCCGTGCACGGTGAGGTTGACCGCGGCGGTCTCCACGGCGGTCCTGTTGGAATCCTGCCCGTACACCGTCGGCTCGCCTGCCTGCCCGCCATGTGCTCGCACGTACTCATGGGCCTTCAGAAGGAGACCGCCGGATCCGCACACGGGGTCGTACACGTGCTCACCCGGCCGAGGCTCCATCAGTCCAGGGAGAAGACCCGCGATGTCTGCCGGGGTGTAGTAGTCGCCCCCCTTCGCCTCCCGCTGCACGCCCTCCAGGCAGCCCTCGAACAGCGACGCCGGCTCCCGCGCCTCGACCACGCAGCGAACCAGGGGCTCCAGCTCCCCGCCACGGACATCCCGAAGGTCCGGCGAGAGATCCCGGAGTCGGCCGTGCCGCGACTCCCACTCCCCCAGGCCGTCCCGGACGGCCGATACGACTTCGTACCCGTCACGCATCCACAGGTCCCTGCCCCGGACGGCACCCCAGGCGTGCCCGGCCCGTGATCGGCCCGCGCACCCCTCGGCATCACGCTCGGCCTCGTGGCGCAGAAGGATCAACAGCATCACGAAGTGAAGGGCGTCCTGTGGCGCCACTGCCCCGCGCACGGCGTCCAGCGCACGCCCCAGCTGCGCCTTCGACGCTCTTTCCACCTTGGGCTCCTGCCATCCTCGTACCGTCCCGCCGGAAGCGTGCACCCCGGTTCGCCCCATCATGCCTGTCGGCGCTCAGTCGGATCCCAAGTAGGCCAACACGATGAAGGCCAGCGTGACCACGGCGACGAACACGGTCCCGCCGGCCACCAGAGCCTGATCCACGCTGCTGGTGCGTGCCAACCGCCAGAACGCGGCCATCAACGCGCAGATCATCCCCATCGCCATGGCGAACGCCGCCATGACTTTCCGCTCGTTCATCTGCTCTCCCGTTGATCCAAACATCACTGAATGATCACAAAGCAGACGAGAAGGCACGCCTCCCAGTCAGCCGCCACGTCACACTACCTCACGCAGCAGTCCGTTTGGGAGCAACAGCAGTCCGCTTGGTTCGCACCCTTCCTGAATAATGCCTCAGCCGTATGTGCCGACGGCCGGAGCAATGCCGGATCCGCGCCGACGAAACCCGCCCGCAGGGATTTCTCCAGAGGCATACCGCTCACTTCGCACGCTGCGGACCGTTCGCTACGCACCCCGGACCCGGACGCTCCGGCCCGGCCGAACAGCCACCGCCGCGACGTCCGCCTCCCCGGGTCTCGGCAGGAAAACCTGCCCCCGACAACCCGTTGCAGCTGTGGGCCGCGGTGTCGGAGGCCGTACTTCTTCAGCGGGTCGGCGGCCCGCACGTCATGAACGCGCAGTTGAAACACCTGTTGGCCAGTTCCGGGCATCTCCATGTGGCCATCCAGGTACTGCCGCACTAGCGTGGCGTCCGTGCGAGTGAACAGCGCACACCGCAGCACGCCGACCCTGTCGTCGCCTTCAGCCACGGGACCTGGCACGCGATTGCCAGTGAGCTGGGCTGACCTCGGGCAGTCACGCGCGGGTGGTCCCAGACGCTCCGGGAGCACTCGTGGCAGCACCTGCTCATACGAAACACCGGTGATGCCCAGGTGATCACGTCGCAACCTCATTGCTAAGGTGCCGCGTTGACATCGGACAGGGCCGGAGGGACTCATGACGTTCGACGACGAGTGGGCCCGGCTCAAGGCGGATGCGCAGGATCGGCATTCCGCGCAGATGAGGCTCAACACGAATGAGCCCCAGGCCGACGGCGCAGGGTCCGGAGGCAATGCCGACCTGGTGGTTCACCAGGACGATCTCGGCAAGGTCGGCAATGAAGCCTTTCGGATCCACGGCGAGCTGCGGAAGCGGGCCGACCTCGCAGGTGCCGGGGCCGACAAGGACGGCGCGGGGACGACTGCCCGGGCCGCAGCGGAGTTGCAGGGCCGGAACTTCAGCGCGGGCGGTGAGTTGTACACCACCCTGGAGGTCTGGAGTTCGCAGGTGAAGACAGTCCTGCAGATGTGCGCGCACATCTCCAACCATCTTGACTTCTCGCAGAAGTTGCACGCCAACGACGAGGCGGAGATCGCCGCATCTCTCTCGCGAAGAGACGGCTCTCCCGTACCGGTGTCGGAGCTACTGAAGTACGTGAAGTGAGCGGGGCGAAGAAACATGGGGGCGTTCTCTTACACAGATCTCATCGAAGTGGATCTGGGCAAGCTCAGTGCGGCGGCCGACGACTGGGCGGCGACGGCGGCCGGGCTGGAGAAGCTGAGGACCGAGGTCTACAGCGGTCTTCTGCAACTGTCCGACGGGGCCGACTGGGCCGGCCTGAACGCCGCTGTCACCAAGGACTTCGTCCGCAAGACGGCCAAGGAGGTCACGGATCTCCACCTGGAGGCTCAGAGCATCGCGGCTGTCCTTCAGGACGCCCATGGTGAACTGACGCACATCCAGAAGCGTGCCAGGGAACTCTCCGCGGAAGCCCGCAAAGGTGATCCGACCCGGCAGGCAGGCCCGGCCCCGGGGCTACTGGTGACGGACGGCCCCAGCGGCACCGTGAAGGTCACAGAGGCCTTCTGCGGCGTGGACGGGACTTCCCAGCGGACCAAGGACCTGATGCAGTGGTACGCCGACACGCTCACGGGGCTTGTGTCCCACGCGGCAGAGATCGATGCGGCCGTCACCCGCGCCTTGAAGAGAAGCCATGGCGGCGACCCGCACAACGCGGGACACGCGACGTACACCTCGCTGGACGAGGACCAGCTGCCCCGTGCCACAAAGCTGGCTTCGCTCGGCGACGAGGCGAACACGGCGCAGCGGGCCGAGCTGCGGCGACTCTGGTCGTCGCTGAGCCCCCAGGCCCGTGCGGAGTTGTGGACCGGGCACAAGGACGGCCTTCTCGCGGCTGGACTGCTCGCTCCGTCCATCAAACAAGCCGCGCCCGACCGAGGTTCCGGGCCCCACGGCGCCGAGGAACCGGGAGCAGAGGAGCGCAGGACCCGGGAGAAGATGAATCTGATCGCCGAGGCGGCCGACTGGACGGGCGACAACGACGCTGCTCGGCACATGGCGCACTACCTGGGGAACAGCGGGACGGACATGGAGCTGCCCATCGACAAGATGATGTCGGACGTACCCGGCTTCCGTATGCACATCGAGGACGGCATCAGGGAACACCAGGACGCGTGGCGCGACCAGGCACTCGCGGAGTTCAAGAGGAACGGCGGACAGCCGGTCTCGATACCGGTGGAAACCGGCAACCGGGATTTCAGCTTCACCAAGGACGTCGACGAGAACTGGTTCTACGCGATCGGTTCCACCAGGTCGAACGTGACCGGGGTGGTCACCGTCGTGCCGGATGCCAACGGTCGGCCCGAGGTCGGTCTCGACTATCAGGCCAACGCATGGGACCGCTACAACTGGGACCAGGACAAAGGGGTGACCATCGGCCTTCCCGGGGGCAGCGACATGAGCATTCCGGACGGTCAGATGGCCCGCCTCCACACCACGGGCATCGCTCAGGAATTCGACATGGCGGGCAGCAGTTCCGTCAAGCACTACGATCTGGGCGCATCCGCCCCGAACCACGATCCTCTGCCGCAGCCGGACGAGCCCGGGCGTCAGGGCGACCGCACGGATCCGAGCCGCGAGCAGCAGGAAGGGCGGTAGAGGGCCACCGATGGAGAGCTCCAGCAAGATCGCTGCCGACGAGCAGCCCGTGCGCCGCCGTCGTGTGCCGGTCGCGGTAGTCGTCGTCCTGACGCTCCTCGCCTGCGTCGCCACCACGATCGGCCTGGTCTCCTGCGTCGCCGACGACGTGTCGTCGGACCTGGCGGACCAGGAGATGACCTGCTGCTGGGAGGACGGAGCCACGCCTGCCTGGATGAGCGGCCAGATGGGCATCCGCATTCCGGCGGCGGCATCGGACCGTCGGGCGGGTTACAAAGTCGGGGAGCGCTACGACACCGGACTGCTGTCCTTCGTCCTCCCCGGCGACGAAGCGGAGACGTACACCGGCAGGCTCATCCGGAACGACACCAAGATGATCGGGAACTTCCATCCCGAGAAGGAGGACTACCGGCCTGCGGCCGGCTTCGGTCACCTCGGGCTGCCCGAGCCGGAGACGTTCGTCGAAGGGCTGCGGAAGATCAGCCTGTGCCCCGATGAACTCACGACCCCGGAAGGCAAGTATCTCCAGCGCTGCGTCGACCTCTTCACCCATGAGTTCGAGCCCGGCACCACGCGAATTTACGTCCGGTCGACCATCGAACCGTCCGTGACGCCCCCTCCCGCGAGCAAAAAGGCTCCATAGCCTGCGGGGCATGGTGGTTGCAGGGGGTGCCTCCTCCTGCACCTCGTCACCTCTCCTCTCCCGGCGGCACGTGGAACGCGGTTCCGGGCCCCGGGGGACTGTGGTGGTGCCGCCCCGTCCAGCCGTGGACGCACAGGATCCAGGAAGGCCTTCCCTCCGCCGCGAGCGGCTTCGTCCGCCTCGCCCCCTGCCCCAGCCCCGGCCCCGGCCCCGGCCCCAGCCCCAGCCCCAGCCCCAGCCCCAGCAAGAGAACTTAGGTTACCCTAAGTAGAAATGCGAGGGATTGCTTCTCATTTCTCTGGAGGCGGTGTGACCAGGCGCTTCTCTCTCACGTCCGCACGTGGGTACGCGGATCTCGGACGGCAGTACCGGGACTTCTACTCCGCGATCGGGACCTGCCGCGGCGATGGCGTGGAGGGGGTGCGGGTGTACGACCTGCGGCCGGGGACCGGGGTCGGGAGTGTCACCGTCCATGAGCTGCTCCACGGGGTCACGCTCACCTTGTACGACCTGACGTTCCACGGCGAGTTGATTCTCGACTTCGATCTCGCGGGCGACTACTTCGAGCTGGAGTACTGCGTCGACGGGCTGATGCATCTGGAGGAGCGGGCGACCGGGGCCACGATCTTCGGGGCGAACGAGCTGTCGATATCGCACTCGCGGGCCTCGGCGGGGCGGCTCGTCCGGCCCGCCGGGCAGCGCTACCGGGGTGTGTCGATCGCGGCCCGACGGGAGGCGGTCGCCGTCTTCTTCGGGAGTCTGGGGGCGGCGGCCTGGGAGGAGAGCGTCGAGGAGATGCCCGCCGCGTCGCGCGACGCGCACTATCTCGGCCGGCAGGCTCCGCCCGAACTCGCGGCCGCGTTCGCCGACTTGTTCACGTGTGCGCTGCCGGCCCGGTTCCGCGCGCTGTATCTGGAGTCCAAGGTCATGGAGATCCTCGCCCGGATCGTCGCGGGCACCGAGCCCCCGCGCGGCCCGGCCGGGCCGCCCATGGCGGAGTACGAGATCGAGCGGATCCGGAAGGTGCCGGAGCTGCTGATGGAGAACCTGCACGAGCAGCACACCGGGGAGTCGCTGGCGCGGGCCCTGGGGATGACTCCCAAGCGGCTGAACGAGGGGTTCAAGCAGCTCTACGGCGACACCGTCTTCAACCACCATCGCAACGCCTGCCTGCGCCGGGCCTCACTGCTGCTCGTGGAGACCGATCTCAGCGTCGCCGCCGTCGCGCTCAGGAGCGGCTACTCCAGTCCCAGCAACTTCTGCCACGCGTTCAAGAAGCATTACGGGCGGACACCCCGGCAGTACCGGGCGGGGCGGGCAGTGGCCGGTGTCCGGGAGGCCGTTTCCTGATTCCGCGGGGTCGCGGAGTGTGGAGCGGGCGTCCCCTTCCGGGGCGCCCGCTCACATTTCCGGGTCCTGCTCTCCGTACACGTCCCGCCGTGTTCCTTCCGAGGATGGCCGGGTGGCCGACGCCACGCCCTCCCCGAAAGGACATCGTGAACGCCTCCCCGCTCCGGATCCCGATACGCGTCCGCGCGGCTCTCGCCGCCGGTTCGGCCCTCCTGCTCGCCGGCTGTGCGAACACCGCGCAACCCGCCGCCGTGCGCGGTGGCGACGAGACCTCCGGCCGGGGCCGCTACCCGGTCACCGTGGACGTCATGGACGACGCCGGCAGGAAGCTGAAGCAGACCGTCGGGGCCGAGCCGAAGCGTGTCGTCGTGATCGGGCAGGCCCTGGCCGAGCTGATGATCGAGTTCGGGCTCGGCGACCGGATCGTGGGGGTCGGCTACCTCGACAACTCGTACTCGAAGTACGCGGACCGGATCGCGAAGCTGCCGAAGATCTCCGACCGGCTCCCCTCCAGGGAAGCGGTCCTGGCCCTGCGACCCGACCTCGTCCTCACCATGTCGTTCGCGCTGAAGCCGGACAAGATCGGTGAGATCCCGTTCTGGAACGAGCGGGGAGTGGACGTGCTTCCGGCCGTGAACTACACCGCGGGCCGCGATCTGGACAGCTACTACGAGGACGTCCGGCACCTGGGCGACGTCTTCGGCAGGACGGAGCGGACCGAGGCCTACACACGGGAACAGAAGAGCCGGATCGCCGCGATCGGGCGGACGGCGAAGAAGGCCACCGACTCCCCCGAGGTTCTCCTGGTCGCCAGCGGCGGGCGCGACACGTACGACTACTACGCGCCCTCCCTGGGCCTGGTGGACGAGATGGTGAACGGCGCCGGCGGTACGTACATGGAGCTGACCGACGACAGCTACGCGCAGCTCTCGCTCGAATCGATCGTCGCGGCCGACCCGGACAAGATCATCGTGACCGAGTTCCAGAAGTCGGACGGCGAGAAGTCGCGTGACCGTCTGCTGCGCGACCCGCGTCTGAAGAACGTCACCGCGATCAGGCACGGCGCCGTGATGATCGCCGACTACACGACCTCGATCCGGGGCTCGCTCACGCTCGCGGACCTGTGCGAGGACGTCGCGGAGTTCGTCCACCCCGACCTCTTCCCGGCCTCATGAGCGGCCGGGACGTGCTCGCGTCGGAACGGGAGGAGCGGCGGGCGACGCGGGCGGGCCGTGGCGGGAGGGCACGGCGGGTGGCGCCGTCCGTCCTGGTGGCCGTCCTTCTGCTGCTGCTGGCCGGCTCGGCCGTCGTGTCGGCCTCGATCGGTCAGGTCGACGTCCCGGTGCGCGCGTCCTCGCGCATCCTGCTCCATGAGCTGACCGGGATCGGCGGCCCCGGTGACCCCGTGTTCGTGGACGTGATCTGGAGCATCCGCCTCCCGCGGGTCCTGCTGGCCGCGGTGGTCGGTGCCGGACTCGCGCTGTGCGGCACCGTGATGCAGTCGACCCTGCAGAACCCGCTCGCCGACCCCTTCGTCCTCGGCATCTCCTCCGGGGCGTCCCTCGGCGCCGCGTTCGCGATCCTGACCGGCTTCGGGGCGGCCGGGGCCGCGGGGGCCGTCGCCGGACTCGGCGTGCCGTTCTGGGCGTTCATCGGGGCACTGGCCGCCGCCGCCCTGGTACTGGGGGTGGGCAGCGCGGGCTCGCGCACGTCGCCGGTCAAGCTGATCCTCGCCGGTACCGCGGTCAACGCCCTGTGCGGTGCGGCCTCCAGTGCGCTGGTGTACTTCGCCGACAGCGCCGAGGGGGTCCGCTCGGTCACGTTCTGGAGCATGGGCAGCCTCGCCTCCGCGGAATGGGCCACGCTGCCCGCCGTGAGCATCGTGGTGCTGATCGCCACGGTCTTCTTCCTCTTCCGGAGCAGGGTCCTGAACGCGCTGCTCATGGGCGACGAGGCCGCGGTCACCCTGGGCATCGATCCCGGGCTGCACCGGCGGATCCACCTGGTACTGGCCGCCGTGGTCACCGGAATGCTGGTCGCCACCTGCGGAATCATCGGCTTCGTCGGCCTGATCGTCCCGCATGTGGTGCGCAGTGTGATCGGGCCGGACCATCGCGGGCTGATCCCCGTCGCGGTGCTGTCCGGAGCGCTCTTCCTGATCTGGGCGGATGTGGCCGCACGCGTCGCGGTCCCGAACGCCGAGTTGCCGATCGGCATCGTGACGTCCGTTCTCGGCGCCCCTCTCTTCCTGCACATGCTGATCCGTAAGGAGTACGGGTTCGGTGACAAGTAACCGAGTGGCGAAGCCACATGACGGTGCGCCGGGCGATCGCGGGCTGAGCGCGGAGCACCTCTCGGTCACGCTCGGCGGCGCACGGGTCGTGCGCGATGTGAGCCTGAAGGTGGCCGACGGCCGGTTCGTCGGTGTGGTCGGACCGAACGGGTGCGGCAAGTCCACGTTCCTCAAGAGCATCTACAAGGTCGTCACCCCCGACTCCGGGACCGCGGTGCTCGGCGGGCTGGACCTGCTCGCGAGCCGTCCCGGTGCGGTCTTCACCCGGCTC
Source organism: Streptomyces sp. CLV115 (assembly GCF_038448545.1). Lineage (NCBI taxonomy): Bacteria > Bacillati > Actinomycetota > Actinomycetes > Kitasatosporales > Streptomycetaceae > Streptomyces > Streptomyces sp. CLV115. Next base: position 28,674 of record NZ_JBCEWQ010000026.1, on the reverse strand, counting down.
GCGGTGGTCGCCCAGTTCAACGACCTGAGCTTCGACTTCACGGTGGCGGAGATGGTCGCGATGGGGCGCACTCCGCACAAGCGGCTGCTGGAGACGACCGGCGAACGGGACCGGGAGATCGTCCGGCGGGCACTGCGCCGGGTGCACATGGACGAGTACGCGGGGCGGAGCTTCCGGACCCTGTCCGGCGGCGAGCGGCAGCGGGTGGTGCTCGCGCGGGCACTGGCCCAGGAACCGGCCTTCCTCATCCTCGACGAACCCACCAACCACCTGGACATCAAGCACCAGTTGGAGATCTTCTCGATCGTCAAGGAGCTTGGCGTCGGAGTGCTCGCCGCGCTGCACGACCTGCCGATGGCGGCGAGCTACTGCGACGAGTTGTACGTCCTCAAGGAAGGTGCCGTGGTGACCCACGGGCCGCCGGACGAGGTGCTCACGCGCGATCTCGTCCACGAGGTGTACGAGGTCGAGTGCGAGACCTACCGCAACCCGGTGACGGGCCGCCTCGCCATCGCCTACCTCGATGAACACAACCGCCGCCTGGACGCGTACGACCGGCCCGCCCGGAGGAATGAACCGTGAAGTTGCGCCATTTCGCTCCCCTGATCGTCGCCTGCACGGCGACCTTTCTGCTGCTCGCCTACGCCACGGTGGTCACCGTCGCCATTCCGGCGATCGCCGCCGATCTGCACACCGACTTCGCGGCGTTGCAGTGGGTCGTGGACCTCTACACGCTCGCGCTCGCCGCGCTCCTGGTCGTCTGCGGGGCAGTGGGCGACGCGTTCGGCCGGCGCCGGGTCTTCCTGGTCGGGTTCGCTCTCTTCACGGTGTCCTCGCTGGCCTGCGGGCTGGCGCCCGGAGTGCGGGAACTCATCGTGTTCCGGGGGGCGCAGGGGGTCGGCGGGGCCGCCATGTTCGCGACCACGCTGCCGCTGATCAGGGCGTCGTACCAGGGGCGGGAACAGCACCGGGCCTTCGCCGTCTGGGGCGCCGTGGCCGGGCTGGCCGCCGCCGTCGGCAATGTCTGCGGCGGACTGCTCGCCGAGGCCCTGGGCTGGCGGTGGATCTTTCTGCTCGCGGTACCGGTGGGAGCGGCCGGGCTGGTGCTCGCCGTCGTGTTCCTGCCCCGTGATCCGGAGCGCGGGGCGGGGCGGATGGACGTGCCGGGGGCGGTCCTGCTGAGCGCGGGCATCGCCGCCCTGGTCGTCGGGGCGCTCCTGTTCGGCGAGCACGGCGCGGGGGCGGGTCCGGGGCTCGCGGTCGTCGTGGCGGCCGTGACCGTGCTCGCCTTCGTCGTGCACGAGCGCCGTACGCCGGATCCCGTCATCGATCCGGCGCTGTTCCGCCACCCCAGGTTCCTGGCCGTGGTCTCGGTGGCGTTCGGCTACTACTTCGCCGCATTCGGACCGCTGACGGTGATGTCGTCGTGGTTCCAGGACGGTGCGGGCCTGGACGCGGTCGACACCTCGCTGCTGCTGGCCCTCCAGCCCGCGGTCTTCTTCGCCGTCTCCGCCCTGTGCGGGGCGGTGCTCCAGCGCGTGGCGCTGTGGATCCCGCTGGGCGTCGGCACCGCGCTCTGCGCCGCAGGGTGTGCGGGTTTCGCGTTGCTGGGTGTCTCGTACGGGCCGGTGGCGCTCGTGCCGTCGCTGCTGCTGACCGGGATCGGTGCGGGCATGGTGTCGCCGGTGCTGCCGTCCGCGGCCATGCGGGACGCCGACCCGTCCCGCGCGGGCACGGCGGCGGCCGTGGCCAACACCGCCCGCCAGGTGGGTCTCGCACTGGGCACCGCGGTGTGCGGCGGGCTGTTCATCGGTCTCGCCGCTCCGGGGCGGCGGGAGTACACGGCAGCGGTCGGCGAGGTCGGTGCCGTCGCGGCACTGGTCGCGCTCGCCGCCGCGGTGTCGGCGGTGGTGCTGCTGCGGCGGGCGGAGGCGGGGCGCGCGGGGGCGCGCGGGGGCCGTCCCGGGGTGGGAGCCGGTGAAGCGCAGGTCGGTGAACCGTAGGCCGGCAGGCCGGCAGGCCTCAGGCCGGCGAGTCGCAAGCCGGTAAGTCACGGGCCGGAGCGACAAGCCGGTGAGCCGTGGGCCGGTGAAGCCCACGCCGGTAAGTCACAGGCCGGCGAGTCGTAAGCCGGCAAGTCACAGGCCGGAGCCACAAGTTGGTGAGCCACAGGCCGGTGAGCCGCAGACCGATGAGCCGATGAAGCGCAGGCCGGTGTTCCGAGGACCGGTGCCGCCGGGCGATCCGCGCGGCCTACGCGCCCGCTTCCTCCGGTCCCGTGTCGTCCGGGCCGGAGGAGCCGATCTGTTCGGCCCGCAGCGCCAGGTCCTGGAGCACATCGGCGGAGGTCACGTCCGTCTGCCCGGAGTCGTGCACCTGGGCCAGCATCGCGAAGGCCAGGGTGAACGCGCCGACCAGCTGCTCCACCGCACCGCCGACCTCCCGGCCGACGAGCGTCGCGATCTCCTCGATCGAGGCGTCCTCGGGGACGGTGATCCGGGGCATCGTCTCGTTGAGGAGCACGGTCACCACGCTGGGATCGGTCTCCAGGTCGTCGCGGTCGACGTTCTCTTCGAGCAGCCGACGGATCTCGCCCGCCTCCGTGAGGATGCCCACCACCCGCTTCACCACTTCGCTCTGCTCCATCCGGCGAGCATAGGCGCGCGGCGGTGCGGACGGTGATCAATCGGCGCTTCCCGTCGGCGGTCCGGGCCGGACCGGGGCCGTTCGCCGCGAGTCCGGGGGCTTCGCGGGCTGCCCGGCGGCGTCGCGGACCGCCCGGAACTGTCCGGAATATGCCTCCGGCACATCCATGAGGCGGCACCCTGGGCAATATCAGGACATGCGGGAGGGTCCGGTCCCCGGCGAGCCGGATTTTTCGCTCGCCTGTGCGGAAAGGATGTTCTTCAGGAGATGGCCGGGTGACCGTCCGGAGGGGGACCGGTGCTGGGGCACGAGCACAGTGACAACGACTTGAGCGGTACGGTGCACGGCCCCGCGATCCAGTCGGGCAAGGTGTACGGCGGCATTCACTTCCACGGGGAGGCCGCGCCGGAGGCCCGCGGGCCGAGGCCGCCCTGGCAGCTCCCGCCCTCGATCCGGATCACCGGCCGTGCGGCGGAGGTGAGCACGCTGGAGGGGCACCGCGCCCGTGCCACCCGGGAGGGGCATCCGACGCTGGCCGCGGTCAGCGGGCTGGGGGGCGTCGGCAAGACCGCGGTAGCGCTGGCCTGGCTGCACACCATCCGCCCGCACTTTCCCGGCGGTCAGCTGTACGCGGATCTGGGGGCCCAGTCGCCCGGCGGCCCGGTCGACCCGGGCGAAGTGGTCGGGCGGTTCCTGCGGGCCCTGGGTGTGCCGACCCCGCAGGTGCCCCCGGCCCTGGCCGAACGGGTCGCGCTGTACCGGTCGTTGACCGCGGACCGGCGGCTCGTGGTCATGCTGGACGACGCGGCGACCGCGGCGCAGGTCCGGCCGCTGTTGCCGGCGGGACAGTGCGTGACCGCGGTGACCAGCCGGCGGCGGCTGCCGGGGCTGAGCGTCGACGGGGGCCATGTCATCCATCTGGAGCCGCTCGGCCGGGAAGCGGCGGTGGAACTGCTGGATTCGACCCTGGCGGACAGCCGGGTGTCCGAGCAGCCCGAGGAGGCGCGGGCCCTGGTCGATCTGTGTGCGGGACTGCCGCTCGCCGTGCGCATCGCCGGGGCCCGGCTGGCGGCGCGCCCCCGGCACGGCATCACCACGATGGTCCGGGCACTGACCGAGGAGCACGACCGGCTGGAGGCGTTGGCGATCGACGGCGACCACGATGTGCGGGCGGCGCTGGACCTCTCCTACCAGGGACTGCCGGCCGGCGCCGCCCACCTCTACCGGCTGCTGGGGCTGCACCCCGGGCGGGAGTTCGGCGGGCCGGTGGCCGACGCGGTCCTGGGCTCGGACGCCGCCGACGCGCTCGATGTGCTGTACGACGCGAGTCTGCTCATCGACGCCGGTCAGGCGGCCGGGACCGAGCGCTACCGCTTCCACGACCTGGTACGGCTGCACGCGGTGGCCCAGGCGGACCGGGACGAGTCCCCCGGGGCGCGGGCCTCGGCGCTGCGCCGCATCGGCTACCACTACCTGGCCAACGCCACCCGTGCGGAGGAGGTCATCGACCCCCAGCACCGCACCATGGCCCGGGACTACGGCCCCGGCCCGGTCGTGGTCGCGGAGTTCGGTGACGGCGGCACGGGTGCGGCGGACGCCGCGCTGGACTGGCTCGAACACGAGCTGCCCAATCTCATGGCGGTGCTCCGGATCGCCCGTCCGGCCGGAATCCCGGCGCTGGGCTGGCAGTTGGCCGACGCCATGTGGCCGCTGTTCCTGCGGCGGAAGTTCTACGCGGAGTGGCGCGAGGCGCACCGGGAAGGGCTGCTCGCGGCGGAGGAGTGCGACGACGCGGCGGCGGTGTGCCGGATGCTCACCTCGGGCGGCCTGGGCGAACTCGACATGGGCTGCCCGGAACAGGCGCTGGTGATGTTCGAGCGGGCCGCCGATTCCTTCCTGCGCACCGGCGACGCGCTCGGGCACGCCCGGACGCTCAACTACCGGGGCCTGGCCCACCAGCGGCTCGGGAAGCCCGACCGGGCCGCCGAGTTCTTCGGCCGGGCGGCCGCCGAGCTGCCGGCCTGCGGCGACCGGCGGGCCGGTGCGCTGGCGCGGTTCAACCTGGCGGACGTCGCGCTGTCGCGGGGGCTGTACGACGACGCGGCCCGCGATGCCGGGGCCGCCCGCGAGGTGCTGCGGGAGGCCGGTGACACGTACAACACCGCCCGCGCCGACGCGCTGGCCGGGCGGGCGTACCTCGGCCTGGGGCTGCTCGACCGGGCCGAGACCGGTCTGCGGGCGGCGCTGGACGCGCTTCGGCCCATGTCCGCCGACCACGAGACGGCCCGCGCGCTGGGAGGCCTGGCCCTGGTCTCCGAACGGCGCGGGCAGCCCGAACTCGCCCGGCAGTGCTACCGGGAGGCGCTGATCCTGTACTCCGGCGTCGGCGGGCCGGGCTCGGCCGACGCGCGGGAGGTGCGGGACAGGCTGGACGCACTGGGACCGGAGGCCCGGGAGAACGGCACCGCGGACGACGGCGGCGCCGCCGGCTGAGTGCGCGTGTTCCCGACGATCCGTACCGCCGTCGTGCCGAACTCCGCCACGGGCAGCCCGGCCACCAGCCAGGCGTGGGCGACCGAGGCCCAGATCGCCCACGGCGCGTCCGTCCGGCGCGCGTCCAGCGTCACCGGGCGGCCCGCACCGCCGAGGAGCAGCCAGCACCGGGGGCCGCGGTGCACGGCCACCACCAGGGCTCCGGGGTGACGGCCGGCCAGCGCCGTCGCGGACCGGGGCCCGTCTCCCCCGGCCACCAGCACATCGGCGAGCAGCAGCAGCGGGGACGGGGCGGGCAGCCGGACGCGTACGTGTTCGTCCACGACCGGGGCGCCGGTGGCCGGGTGCAGCAGGGTGACCTCGGTGCGGCGGACCGGCCCCCGGGCCCGGGGGTCCTCGTACAGCGCCACGGTGAGCGCGGTCATCGCACTGCCCCGCCACGTTCGTCGTGCCGCACGCCGAACGGCAGCGGCGCGTGCTCGGCGGCGAGTCGCACCGCGGGGGCCCGCAGGCGCAGCTTGCGGTAGATCAGCGTGCGCATCCGGGTGGCGAACCGGCCGGGTTCGGAGGTGATGCGGTCCGCGATCCGCTCGTACCGCTGCCGCCGGTAGAGCGCCGAGGAGCGGGCGAGCTGGCGGCCGAGCGGCCGGTCGCGGTGCAGCCTGGGGACGAGGGAGGCCAGTTCGGCCACCGGGGATCCCGGGTCCACGTCCGCCTCCGGCGCGCCCGCCATCAGGACGGGGACGCCGGTCATCGATCCGTAGAGCGAGACGGATCCGTGGTCACCGACGATGTAGTCGGCGGCGACGAGGGCGCCGACCCAGTCCGCGTGCTGGCTGATCACGGTGAGGCCCATCCTGCCCAGGGGCGCCAGCCAGCTGCGGATCTGCCAATCCCCGTGGGCGTTCCAGACGTTGGGGTGGAGCAGGAGCGCGATCCGGTGGTCGTCCCGGGGCAGTTCGGTGACCAGCCGTTCCAGTACTTCCGGGCTCTGCCCGAACAGGGAGCGCGGCCCCCAGGTGGAGCAGGCGAGCACCAGTCGCTGCCGGGCCCTGGTGTGCAGTGCCTCGCGGTAGAGCGCCCGCAGCGGCAGGCTCGCGGCGATGCGGTCGAAGCAGGGGTCGCCCACCACCTCCGCCGCGGGCAGCGCCTCGGGGCACTCGCGGCCGAGCCGGGTCAGCTCCTCGTGGTGCGCCAGCACGATCGACTCGGGCACCAGCCTGCCGTCCTGGACCAGCCACTGCCGGTTCAGCCCGTACACCCCGCGCTCCGCGACCTGGCGTCCGCGCTGCCCGGCCGGGACCAGCTTGTTGTGCCCGGCACCGTGCGGCAGCACGATCACCGGGGCATGCAGGTCGTTCAGCCCGCCGTGGGCTGCGGACAGCGCCAGGTCGAAGGGCAGCTGGACCGCCTGGTGCCAGGGCAGGACCAGGCCGCCGAGCTCCGCCAGGAAGTCGTCCACCCCGTGGTTGAACACGTCGGGCGCCGCGGTGAAGAACACCTGCACCCGCGCGTCGCCCTCCAGCAGCCGTACCGCGTCCAGCAGCCGCTGCCCGGCGGTCACCGTATGCACGACGGCCAGCACCCTCCGGCGGATCTGCCGGGTGGCCCAGCGGTCCACGTCCAGACGCATCGGCACATGCGGCCGATGCGTTTCGGCCAATGTCAGACTCATAGAATCGTTCCCCCGATTCCTCGTCCTCGGACCGGTGGCCCCGTCCGAGACGCCGCGTCGTTTCGCGGCGCACGCCGAAGTCATGCCCGACGCGTTTGACGGGTCGCTTGCAGGAATCCTGCACTCCGGGTGCGGGCGGTCGCGGGCGGCTCCGGGGGATCTTCCGGGCGAGGGGAACGGCGGGCGGAGGGTGCGCCCGGTACGCGCCCGTGCGCCCCTGCCTGTTCCCCGCGGCCGGCGCGACATTGGAAGGTCCGGCACACCCGTGCGGGCGCTGCCGTCGGCGGCAGGTAGCAGCGCACCCAGCGGGGGGCGATGTGGAACTTCTTGCTCTGGGACCTCTTGAACTATGGCATCAAGAACAGCAGTGCAGGCTGGGATCGGTGAAAACGCGCTGTGTACTGGCCGTTCTGCTGCACGCGCGCGGTGAACCGGTCTCCATGGACGCGCTGATCGACCGGGTCTGGGGCGACGAACAGCCCGATACGGCCGTGAGCACCATGCAGACCTATGTGTCGAGGCTGCGCAAGCTGCTGCGCGCCTCCGTCGGCGATCTCATCCAGGTGGAGAGCCTGTCGCCGCGCCGGTACCAGCTCCGGATCGACGCATGTACCGAGGTCGACGTCTCGCACTTCCAGCGGCTGCGCGAAGAGGCCCGCGCGGCGGCCGGGCAGGGCAAGCGGGAGCTGGCGATCGGTCTGCTGCGCACGGCGGAGGCCCGGTGGCGCGGCGAGCCGCTGCCCGAGTCCCGGAGCGACTGGGCCGCCTCGGTACGGGGCCGGCTGGTGGAGGACCTGCGCCGGGTGCGGGAGGAACGCATCGGGCTGGAGCTGGAGTTGGGGAGGCACGCCGATCTCGTCGGTGAACTGCAGGGACTGGCGTCGGAGAATCCGCTGGCCCAGCAGGTGATCCACGCGCTGATGCTGGCGCTGTACCGGTCCGGACGGCACGACGAGGCGCTCGCCTTCTTCCGCACCACGCGGGGCCGGCTGCGCGACGGGCTCGGCATCGAGCCCGGTCCGGAGCTCCAGGAACTCCACCGGCGCATCCTCGAACAGGACCGTACGCTCCTGGAGACGGCGGTGAGCGCCGACCGGCAGGCGGGTCCGGGGCCACGCAGCAACCTGCCGCGCGACAGCCGCGACTTCACCGGCCGCGCCGCGGAACTCCGCGTACTGCTGGGCGACTTGATGACACCGGGCGGTTCCGCCCCGCAGGGTTCCGGCCCGCCGGACGGCTCCGCCGCGTACGCGATGCCGCTCACCGTCGTTCACGGCATGCCCGGCATCGGCAAGACCACGCTCGCGGTGCACGCCGCCCACCGGCTCCACGACGCCTATCCGGGAGGCCGGCTCTACGTCGATCTGCACGGGTTCAGCGGGCGGGCGCCGGACGACCCCGCCGAGGCGCTCGCGGTGCTGCTGCGGGCGGCCGGGGCGGGCGGTGATCTGCCGGACTCGCTGGACCAACGGGCGGCACGGTGGCGGGAGTGGACGGCACGTCACCGGGTGCTCGTGGTGCTGGACAACGCGCGGGACGCGGCCCAGGTGCGTCCGCTGCTGCCCGGCGCCGCGACCTGCCGGGCGATCGTGACCAGCCGGAACCGGCTCGCCGGGCTCGACGGCGCCACCTCGCTCCTGGTGGAGGTGCTGTCCGACGAGGAGGCCGCCGCGCTCTTCACCCGGATCGCGGGCACCGGCCGGGTCTCGGCCGACCCCGAGGCGCTCGCGCTCGTGACACGGGCCGGCGGTCACCACCCCCTTCACATCCAGCTGCTGGCCAGCCGCTTCCGGCACCGGAAGTCCTGGAACCTGCGCCATCTGCTGGAGCGGCTGGCCGAGGCGGCCGACCCGCTGGACGAGTTCGACGACGGCGAACTCGTCTCGGTGTTCCGCTTCTCGTACACCGAACTGGCGGGCCCCACCCGTAAGCTGCTGCGCCACCTGGCGCTGCATCCCGGCCCGGACATCACGGTCGCCGCAGCCACGGCGCTCGTCGGCGCGCCCCCGGACGGCGCCCGGATCCGCCGCGCCCTGGACGAGTTGCACGACGTCCACCTTCTTGAGGAGCCGGCCCCGGGCCGGTACCGGCTGCACGATCTCACCAGGGCCTTCGCGCTGCGCATGTTCGCCCAGGCGGAACCGGAGGAGGCCCGGGAGGAGGCCGCGGGAAGGCTGTTCGGCCACTACCTCACCATGGCGCACCACGCCGACCGGCACACCCGGCCGCACCGCCGGAGGCTGCCCCCGGGGCCCGAGTACACCTCGGCGTACGCCACCGGCTTCCGTGACTCCGACGACGCCTCGGCGTGGCTGGCCCGGGAGCGGGCCAACCTCCTGGCGGTCGCCCGTACGGCCGCCGCCGAGGCGCCCGCGTACGCGGCCCTCTTCCCCCATGTGCTGGCGCCGGTGCTCAAGCACTGGGGCACCTGGGCGGTCACGAACGAGCTCTACGGGGCCGCCGTCCACGCCCTTCGCGCGCTCGGCACCCCGTACGCCCTCGCGCAGACGCTGATCGAGGCAGCCGACGTACTGGCGCAGACCGCTCCCGACGAGGCGCTGAGCTGTGCGGGCGAGGCGCTGGAGCTGTTCCGCGGTCTCGGCCACCTGCACGGCTGCGCGGACGCCCTGCTCCAGGCGGGCCGGGCCCATCTGGCGGCAGGGCGTGGAAGTGCGTCACTGCGCGTCCTCGACGAGGCCCTGACCGGGTACCGGCGGGTCGGGGACCGCGAGGGCGAGGCGGGCGCGCTGAACGTCCAGGGCGCGGCGTTCTTCCAGGCGGGCCGCCACGGGGAGGCGCTGGGCAGGGCCCGGGTGATCCTCGCCATCTACGAGGAGACGGGAGATCTGCTCGGGCAGATCCGCGCCCAGAACAACCTGGGCGAGTTCCATCAGAGCCAGGGGCAGTACGAGGAGGCGCTCACCCACTACGAACGCTCGCTGGAGCTGGCGCAGCGGCACGGCGGCCGTCAGGAACTCGACATCCTGGACACCAACATGGGGGCCGTGTACCAGGCGACCGGACAGACCGCGCGGGCCCTGGCCTGCTTCCGGCGTTCCCTGGAGAGCCATCGGGCGCACGGCGACGCCCTGGGCGAGGCCAACACACTGATCAGTCTGGGGACGATGTACGCGGTGACCGGACGCACCGGCGAGGCGCTCGCCCACTTCCGGACGGCCGGGGAGGTGGCCCGCCGGATCGACAGCGGTTACGAGTACATGCGCGCCCTGCTCGGCGCGGCCGACGCCCACCGCGCGTCGGGGCAGTTCAGCACCGCGTCGCAGACGTACGAGCAGGCTCTGACGGCGGCCCGGAGGACCGGTTCCCTGCTCGGCTCGGCGCAGGCCCTCTCGGGCCTGGCGCACACGGCTCTGGACACCCGCCGCTGGGGCCCGGCCCGGCGCCACGGCACCCGGGCGGTGGCGCTGTACCGGCGGCTGGAGGCATGGGAGGAGGCGGACGACCTGCGCCAGCGGCTCCTGGAACACCCCGAGGCGGCCGGCTCCTGAGCCGCTTCGCCCGGGAGCCGGACCTCGGTCAGGCGTCTACCACATCCACTGCTTCGTCTCCGCGCGCGCCATCACGACGCCCGGGCCCCCGGTCGTCGGCTGCTCGACCACGGACCGGAGACCGGAGACCGCTTCGCCCTGCGCATGGGCGAGTCCGCAGACGCCCGGAGCGAAGACGGCGGCAGCGGCGACGGAGACCGCGAGGGTACGGAACCGGTTCTGGTTCATGGTTACAACTTTCTTGCTGAATGCACTACTTGAAGGATCCCCAGCCGATTTGCGGGGGACTCGGCGCGAGACATTACCGGGATCATGACAATGCGTACCAACATATTTTCCGGGCGTTCAACACATGACGACAATGCCCGCCCGCACCTTCGCGATCACCGGCTCGCCCCCCGGTGCGGGCCCCCGGCGTCCCGGGCGATCCACCGCGCGACGGGGTGGTGGTGGCGGGCGCGTACGAGTGCGGTCACGGGCTCCCCCGCGCCGGCCGCCCGCCCGACAAGGCGGCCGCAGCAGCGCATTTCGTAGATTTCCCGGCGAACCGCCCTGCACATTGGCGCACTTGGTCGATTCTTGGCGAGTGCATGCCCCTTACATGAGGCGTTCCTCGCCAGAGTGACGCATTACATGTGCACAACATCCGGCACATGTAATCCACACGCGTAGACCCACATCGCAGGGGGTTGTATGAGAACCAGCCGCGCGAGAAGTCGCGCCGTGCTGAGCATGGCGGCGACGCTGCCACTGCTGGCCGGTGCGCTCGCCCTCGGGATACCGAACGCCAGCGCCGACTCCGCGCCGGGCGGGCGGGACGCGCTGCAGGGCACCAAGCCCGCCTGGGCGACCGCCGGGGCGGACCTGGGAGCCACGTCGGACAGCGGCAAGGTCGGCGTCCGGGTCCATCTGGCCGGGCGGGACGCGAAGGGGCTGGCCGCCTATGCCGCGGCCGTCTCCGACCCGCAGTCCGCCTCGTACCGGAAGTTCCTGAGCGCCGCTCGGGCACAGGCCCGGTTCGGGGCGACCCAGCAGCAGATCGACCAGGTCAGCACGTGGCTGAAGTCGAACGGGCTGACCGTCACCGGCACCAACCGGCACTACGTCTCGGCCACCGGTGAGGTCGCCGCCGCCGAGAAGGCGTTCGGCACCCAGCTGCGCAACTACCGCAAGGGCGGCCACACCTACCGCGCCCCGGCCTCCACCGCCTCCGTGCCCGCCGCGCTGAGCGACGCCGTGCTCGCGGTCTCCGGCCTGGACAACGCGCCGCACAAGTCGAGCCACGACGAGGCGCTGCCGCCGCCGGACGCGGTGTTCCGCAACTCCGGCCCCTTCTCCACGTACTACGGCTCGAAGACCGCCTCGTCGCTGCCCAGCGCCTACGGGACCAGGGCGCCGTACGCCGTGAAGGGGTACACCGGCAGGCAGCTGCGCGCCGCCTACGGTGCGGGACGCTGGACCGGCAAGGGCGTCACCGTCGCGATCACCGACGCGTACGCCTCGCCGACCATCGCGAAGGACGCCGCCGAGTACGCCAGGCGCAACGGCGACGCCCCGTACCGTCGCGGGCAGCTCACGCAGGTGCTGCCGGACGACTACACGAAGACCGAGGAGTGCGGCGCGTCCGGCTGGTACGGCGAGGAGACCCTCGACGTGGAGGCCGTGCACGCGGTCGCGCCCGCCGCCGACATCGTGTACGTGGGCGGCGCCTCCTGCTACGACGCCGATCTGCTGGACTCGCTGAACAAGGTCGTCGACCACCGGCTCGCCGACATCGTCTCCAACTCCTGGGGCGATGTGGAGGCCAATGAGACACCGGACGTCGCGGCCGCGTACGACCAGGTCTTCATGATGGGCGCGATCGAGGGCATCGGCTTCTACTTCTCCTCCGGCGACGACGGCGACAACGTCGCGTCGACGGGTACGAAGCAGATCGACGTGCCGTCCAACTCCGCCTGGGTGACCTCCGTCGGCGGCACCGCGCTGGCCGTCGGCAAGCACGACAAGTACCAGTGGGAGACCGGCTGGGGCACGCTCAAGTCGAGCCTCTCCGAGGACGGGAAGAGCTGGGACGGCTTCCCGGGCGCGTACACCTCCGGCGCGGGCGGCGGCACCAGCTCGTCCGTGAAGCAGCCGTTCTACCAGCGCGGAGTCGTCCCGGACTCGCTCGCTCGGGCGAACGGGAAGCAGCGGATGCGCACGGCCCCGGACATCGCGGCCGTCGCGGACCCGAACACCGGCTTCCTGGTCGGCCAGACCCAGACGCTGCCCGACGGCTCGCTCGGCTACGACGAGTACCGCATCGGCGGTACGTCACTGGCCGCGCCGGTCATCGCCGGTGTCCAGGCGCTCGCGCAGCAGGCCGGGCACGGGCGGCCGCTCGGCTTCGCCAACCCGGCGATCTACGCCCGGTACGGCTCGAAGGCGTACCACGACGTCACCGACCACCCGCTGGGCCCGAACCGGGATCTCGCGGTGGTCCGGGTCGACTACGCCAACGGCGTGGACGCGGCGGACGGTCTGCTGACCTCGCTGCGGGGTCTGGGCAAGGACGCCTCGCTGAAGGCGGTCCGGGGATACGACGACGTGACGGGGGTCGGGACTCCGGCGGCCGGATACGTGGACTCGTACCGCTTCCCGTTCCGCAGGCACTGAGCCACCGGTCCAAAACCGACGGCCGTCCAGGAGCACTGTCTCCGGGGCGGCCGTCGGCCGTGTGCCCGGGGCGTGTCCGGCGGATCAGGCCGAGGCACGCTTGCGGGGGGACGCCTTCTTCGCCGCCGGCTTCGGGTCCGCCTTCGCGGTGGTCTTCTTCGCCGCCGTCCCGGCGCCGGTCCGGCCGGCCGACTTCTTCGTCGACCGCGCGGCGGTCTTCTTGGCGGGTGCCCGGCCGGACGCGGGCTTCTTCGCGGCGGCCTTCTTCTTGGTGGCGGCGGTGGCCTTCTTCTTCGCCCCGGTGCCGCCGGACTTCTTTCGCCCACTGAGGGAGGTGACCTCGGCGACCGGAGCGTCCGCCGCCTCCTCGGCCGCCGGTTCCTCGCCGCGGGCCTCCTTCGCCGCCCGGACGCTGCTCTCCAGGGCCGCGATCAGGTCGATGACCTTGCCGCCGGAGTCGTCCGCCGCGGCGGGCTCCGGGGTCCGGCCGTCCGCCTTCGCGGCGATGAGCTCCTCGACCGCCTCGCGGTAGTCGTCGTGCAGCGAATCCATGTCGACCTCGCCGAGGGTGTCCATCAGCGCGTCGGCCAGGTCGAGTTCGGCGTCCCGGACCGTGACCTCGGCCTCCGGCGCGACGCCCTCGGGACTGCGGATCTCGTCCGGCCAGAGCAGGCCGTGCATGGCGATCACGTCGTCGACCACCCGGAGCATGCCCAGCCGCTCGCGGCCGCGCAGCGCGTACTTCGCCAGGGCGACCTTCTGGCTCCGCTTCAGCGCCTCACGGAGCAGGGTGTACGGCTTGGCCGCCGGAACTCCGTTGGCGGAGAGGTAGTACGCCGCGTCCATCTGGAGCGGGTCGATCGAGGTGGCCGGTACGAAGGCCACGATCTCGATCGTCTTCGCCGTGGGCAGCGGCAGCGAGCCGAGGTCCTCGTCGGTGATCGGGATCATCGAGCCGTCGGCCTCCTCGTACGCCTTCCCGATCTCGCCGGCGGACACCTCCTGCTCGTCGATCTCGCAGACCTTCCGGTAGCGGATCCGGCCGCCGTCGGCGAGATGGATCTGGCGGAAGGAGACCGAGTGGTTCTCCGTGGCGTTGACCAGCTTGATGGGGATGCTGACCAGCCCGAAGGAGATGGCACCGTTCCAGATGGACCTCACCGTTCACCCCTTGTGTCCGCATGAATACCGTTGAGTCCGCAAAACGTGTGATTCTTATCGTATGACGCCGATCACAGAGGTGGCAGGGCGACGGCTGACGCTCAGCAATCTCGACAAGGTGCTGTATCCGGCCACCGGGACCACCAAGGGCGAGGTGCTGCACTACTACGCGGCCACGGTCGCGGAGCCCCTGCTCACCCATCTGCGCGACCGGCCGGTGTCCTTCCTGCGCTATCCCGACGGGCCGGACGGGCAGCGCTTCTTCACCAAGAATCCGCCGCCCGGTACGCCGTCCTGGGTACGGACCGCCGCGGTGCCGCACCGCGAGGACAGGAAGGCCAGGCAGGTGGTCGTGGCGGATCTGGCCTCGCTGATGTGGGCGGCGAACCTGGTGGTGGAGTTCCACACCCCGCAGTGGCGGGCCGGCGCGCCGGGGATCGCCGACCGGATGGTGTTCGACCTGGACCCGGGTGCGCCCGCGACGGTCGTGGAGTGCTGTGCGGTGGCGCGGTGGCTGCGCGGGCGGCTGGCGGCGGACGGACTGTGCGCGTACGGGAAGACGTCCGGATCGAAGGGGCTGCACCTGCTCGTACCGCTGGAGCCGACTCCGTCCGAACAGGTGTCGGCGTACGCGAAGGAGCTGGCGGTCCGGGCGGAACAGGACCTCCCCGGACTGGTCGTGCACCGGATGAAGCGGGCGCTGCGGCCGGGGAAGGTCTTCGTCGACTTCAGCCAGAACGCGGCGGCGAAGACCACCGCCACCCCCTACACGCTGCGCGCCCGGCCCGAACCGACCGTGTCAGCGCCGGTCACCTGGGCGGAGATCGAGCGGTGCCGGACCCCCGGCGAGCTGGTCTTCCCGCTGGACGCGATGGGGGCGCGGCTGGAACGGTACGGGGATCTGCTCGGGCCGCTGGCCGACCCGGACCGGGCCGGGCGTCTGCCGGCCGCCCGGTAGCGGCTCCTCCCCCTCCCCCGCCGGTGCCGCCCGGCCGGAATCCTCTCCGGCCCCCGCCGGGTGTCCTGCTGTCGTCCCGTCACCGGAAGCGGCATTCTCGACGGTCCGCCGATAGCGCATGGCACGTCCCTTTGTCATGCTCGCCAGGAAAAGACCGCATGTGGCGGGCGGATCGTCCGACCGGTGGTGCACACTCCTCGCAGACACTGCTTCGTTGAAATGCGTGGGGAGGCGATGGGGTGTTCGCAGGGATCGATGAGGTCGACTGGGCCTCGATGGAGCACGCCTACGGGCCGGCCGGTGATGTGCCTGCGATGCTGTGGGGTCTCGCGTCCGCGGATCCGGCGGAGCGCGAGGCGGCGCTGGACGGGATGTACGGGGCGGTTCACCACCAGGGTGATGTGTACGCCTGCACGCTGGCCAGCATTCCTTTTCTCTTCGAGCTGGTCGTGGATCCGGGCATCCAGGACCGGGGCAGCATCGTCGAACTTCTCACCAGCATCGGCGGTATCGATCTGGACGAGGACGACGAGGCCGAGATCGACGAGGACGAGATCGAGGGCGCGGCCAACTACGCGATGGCGGCGACCGCCGTCACCGCGGGCGCCGGGGTCTTCTTCGAGCTGATGGCCGACGAGGACCCGGGGGTACGGCTCAACGCGCCCCTGGCGCTCGCCGCGCTGCACGGCCATCCGGACAGGGTGCTCGCGCTGCTGCGGGAGCGTCTGCCGATCGAGCCGGACGAGGAGGTGCGGCTCGCCCTGGTGGAGGCCGCGGGGCGGGTCGCCCTGCGCCACCGGGCACTGGCCGGTCAGGCGGCGGCGTGGCTGAGCAGGCTGGCCGGCGAGGGGTTCTGGCCGGGGCTGCGGCTGGCCGCGCTGGCCCAGCTGGCCCGGTGCGCACCGGACGCGCTGCCCGGCGATGTCGTGCGGGTGGTGACGGGGCTGCTGCGGCAGCTGCGCTCGGTACCCGCGCGCCGGTCCGCCACCGCCCCCGCGGTCGACGCGCAGAGCGGTGCGGCCGCTTCGGCCGAGGCGGTCGCGGCCGTCGACGCGTATCCGGACGCGGCCGGGGAGCCGCCCGCCGAGGAGCGGGTCGCGCCGGTGGCCCGGGTGGGCCGGTTGCGGGCGCTGCCCGACGAGGAGGCCCCGGTGCCCACCGCTCCCTGGACGGCGGACCTGCTGCGCACCCTGCACGTCGGGCTCGACGACCGGGTCGCCGAGCGGACCGCGCTGCTGACGGATCAGCTGCGCAGCCCGGACCGCAGACAGCGGATCGACGCGCTGCGGATGTGCAGCGGGCTGATCCGGACCTGGCGGGGCTCGTACGAGGAGCTCGTCCGGCTGGTCGGTGAGCAGCTCGCCACCCCCGAGCCACGGCTGGCCGAGGCCGCCTCGCAGGTGCTGGAGGAGCTCTTCGGGCTCGCCGCGCCCGCCGCGGACGCGCTGGCGGCACGGGTGGCGGCGGATCCCGGGGCCTGGGTGCAGGACTGGCCGAGCGGGCCGCCGGCGCTGGGCAGTGCGGTGAAGGCGCTGGCCCGGCTGGGCGACGCCCGCGCCGTGCCCGCGCTGGCCGCCGCGCTGGAGCGGCCCGAGGTGCCGCACGACGTGGGCTTCGCCATCGGCTTCCTGGGGGCGGCGGCGGCCCCGCTGGCCGGGGCGCTGCGCCGCCGGCTCGGCGAGGTCCCGCTGGACGGGCGGCTGCACGACCGGGCGGGCCCGCTGCTCACCGGCCTGGCCGCGCTGCGGGCGGACGAGGCGCTGCCGGAGGTCTTGCGGGTGCTGCGCGGGGCGCCGGAGTACCGGGGCGAGTGGCTGCGTACCGAGGCGCTGCGGGCGCTCGGTTCGTTCGGGCCGGCGGCGCGCGGTGTCCTGCCCGAGCTGCGGGCGCTGCTGCGGAGCCCCGGGGCCACCCCGGCGACCGAGATCGCGAAGGCCCTGTGGGCGGTCGAGGGTGACGCCGATGCCGTGCTGCCGGTGCTGATCGAGGGGCTGCGGGCGGAGCGGGTGCACGAGGTCCGGTCGGCGGTGAACGCGCTGGGCGGGCTGGGGGTGCGGGCCGCGGTGGTCGCTCCCCGGCTGCGGGCGCTGCTGGGCCACGGCGAACAGTGGCTGCGGGTGGACGCGGCGATCGCGCTGTGGGACGTGTCCGGGCGGGCCCAGGAGTCCGTGCCGGTGCTCCTGGCGGACTGGGAGAAGAACCATCATGTGCGCATCCGGGTGGCGGAAGGCCTGGCGCGGATGGGTGCCGCTGGTGCAGGGTCGGATGCGGCACGCGTACTGCGCGCCGAACTCACCTCCGTACGCCGTCACAACGCGATGGACGGCGTGTTCGGCAGCCACGACACATACGAGGACGAACAGCTGCTGGCGCTCTGCAGGCAGGCGCTTCTGCGGGACACGGGGAAGGGATCCACAACATGATCATTTTCGGTACGCGCGGCTATCTGTACCAATTGGCGATACTGACGCTGGTCTGCGGCTGGTGCGGCAACCCGGCCGCGCACACGCTGCGCAAGAGGGTCACGAAGTTCACGCTGTTCTTCGTGCCGCTCTTCCCCTTCTCGACGAAGTTCGCGACCCAGTGCACGTTCTGCGGCGGTGAGCAGCAGATCCCCAAGGAGCAGGCCGAACAGCTGCTGGCCCAGCACGCGGCCGCCCAGCAGGGCAATCCGTACGGACAGCAGCAGGGCCGGCCGGGTTACGCGCCGAACGGGCAGGGCCAGAACCCGTACCAGGGCTGATCGGCACCTCAGCGGGAGCGCACCGAATAAACATTATTCGAATATGAACGGGCATAACGGACTCCCTTCCGAATAAGGTCATGAGAACTGGACCTCCGGAAGGGAGAGTCATGCGTCCGCGTCGCCGGGTACGGTGCCGCACGGCGGTGGCCCTCGGGGCCGTCGCCGGCCTGGCGCTGCTGACCGGCTGCGGCAGCGGCGGCGGGCTGCGGAGCGCCGGACGGACCCCGGACGCGGTGGGGCCCGCCAGGCTCTGGCCCTGGCTGCCGCCCGCCTCGGCCGCCCCGTACGACTACGGCGAGGGCGAGACCGCGCGCATCCCCGGCATCGAGATGCCGGACGGCGATGTGCACCGGCTGGATCCGGTGGCGGTGGTGCGGGCGGGACTGACGGCCCGGCCCGCCCGGTCCAGCGGCACGGCAGACCTGCCCGCCGACACTGTGAAGCAGATCAACGCCTGCCGGACCGAACCGGCTTCCTGTCCGGTGCTCCGGCCCTACTTCCGTGATCTGACGGGCGACGGCAGGGACGAGATGGTGCTCGGCATCCGGCTGGCCGACCACCAGCTCTCCGTACGGGTCTACATGCCTCAGTCGGGCGGGCTGACCCGGATCCTGTCCACCTCGGACGCGGTGATCAGCGTCGAGCTGGCCGGACGGGACCTGATCATGCGGGCGCCTTCGGCGATCACCGGGTACGAGTACCGCACCGCCTGGTCCTGGGACGCCCGGCAGCGGGCGATGCTGCCGACCCAGGACGAGATCCAGCGGATCCCGTCGTCCCGGGCGCAGCGGCCGAGCCCCTCGGCCACCGCACCGCCCACCCGGCCGACCGCCGCGCCCGTCTCCCCCACCGCGGCACCGTCCGCCGGGATCTCCGCGGAGCGCCGGTGAGACGGCCGGGCCCCGGCGGAAGCGGACGGGCAGCACGGTGGCGGCGCCCCCGGGTGCCGGCCTGGGCGGCGACGCTCACCTGGAAGTCGGCCGTCTTCCTCACCGTGATGTGCTGCGCGCTGGCCGCGTTGCTGGGCGCGCTGGTGCACGCCGGGGTGACTCACGAGACCGTCGACCGGGCCCGCGAGAAGGCCCTGTCCCGGCTGACGGACGTCACCGCCGCGTACGAGACCGGCGAGGCGCTGCCGCCGGGCTCCGGCATCGATCCGCCCGGGCTGCCGGCCGCCCTGCGCGCGCTGGCCGCCGGGGGCCGGCGCGGCACGCTCGTCGGCGAGCACGACGGGCGTCCGGCCATGTGGGCGGCGGGCCCGGCGGACGGCCGCGCGCTGGCCACCCAGGTGGACTACACCCAGAGCGCCCGCACCATCGACAGCCTCGACGGGGCGATCCTCGTCTCCTCCCTGCTGGCCATCTGCGCCACCCTGCTGGTCGGAGTCTTCGCGGTCACCCGGGTCACCCGGCGGCTGCACCAGACGGCCCGGGTGGCCCGCCGGATCAGCGCCGGTGACCTCGACGCCCGGGTCCGCGACCCCCGTACGGCGGACCCCTCGCGCCCGCAGGACGAGGTCGCGATCGTCGCCGGGGCGCTGGACACGATGGCGTCCACGCTCCAGCGCAAGCTCCAGACCGAGCAGCGTTTCACCGCCGATGTGGCGCACGAACTGCGCACCCCGCTGACCGGCCTCTCGGCCGCCGCCGAACTGCTGCCGCCGGGACGGCCGTCCGAGCTGGTGCGGGACCGGGTACGGGCGATGCGGGCGCTGACGGAGGACCTGCTGGAGATCTCCCGGCTCGACGCCCGTACGGAAGCGGTCGATCTCGATGTGTACGAACTGGTGCCGCTGGTCGAGCGGGTGGTGCGCGCGTCCGGGACCGGCACCGCGATCCGTGTCGGCCCCTCGGCGGGCGCCGCGCGCGTACGCGTCGTGACCGACAGGCGGCGGCTGGAACGGGTGCTGGGCAATCTGATCGCCAACGCGCACAAGCACGGCCGGCCCCCGGTGGTGCTGACGGTCGACGGGCCGGTGGTGACCGTACGCGATCACGGCCCGGGTTTCCCCGACTACCTGCCGGCCGACGGCCCGCAGCGGTTCCGCACCGAACCCGGCGGCAAGGGGCACGGACTCGGGCTGACCATCGCCGCCGGGCAGGCGGAGGTGATCGGCGCCGGTCTGGAGTTCCGCAACGCCCGGGACGGCGGGGCGGTGGCCCAGGTGACACTGCCCGAGCACACCGGCCCGGACGGCGGGACGCCGGAATCCGGCACGGGCACCGGCACCGGCACGAAGTCCGCGCCCGGCCGGGAGCAGTGACGGACCGCCGGAGCGCACACCGGCCACCCCTCGCACCGTCCACCACCGCACACCGACCGCCCCCGGACCGCGGCCGGCCGTCCGCCGCCGCACCGCCGGACATACCTGCTACGACATAAGGGAAATAGCCACCAGCTCTTGCTACGTTTCCTGGCATGACCGCAACGACGGCGGACTCGCCCCCGCCCGATCTACGTCTGCCCAAGCGGCGCGGAGTCGAGTTGCTGCTCCTGATCGGGGCCGTCCTCATCTCCGTCTACGGCTACGCCGCCGTCGGCCTGGCCAAGAACAACGCGGTCCCGCCCGACGTGGCCGGCTACGGCGCGGGCCTCGGGCTGCTCGCCCTCCTCGCCCATCTCGCGGTCCGCTTACGCGCCCCGTACGCCGATCCGCTGCTGCTGCCCATCGCCGTACTGCTCAACGGACTGGGCCTGGTGCTGATCTACCGGCTCGACCTGGAGACGCCGAGGGACCAGGCGGCCCCCACCCAGCTGGTCTGGTCCACGCTCGGGGTGGCGCTGTTCATCGCGGTGGTGGTCCTGCTGCGCGACCACCGGGTGCTCCAGCGGTACGCGTACCTCTCGGTCGCCACCGCGCTGGTCCTGATGATCGTGCCGATCTTCTTCCCGGCGGTGAACGGCGCCAAGATCTGGATCCGGGTCGGCGGATTCTCCTTCCAGCCGGGCGAGTTCGCCAAGATCCTGCTCGCGGTGTTCTTCGCCGCGTACCTCGCCGCGAACCGCAACGCGCTCGCCTACACCGGCCGCCGGATCTGGCGGCTCCAGCTCCCCACCGGCCGGGTGCTCGGCCCGATCGTGGCGATCTGGCTGCTGAGCGTCGGCGTGCTGGTTCTGGAACGCGACCTGGGCACCTCGCTGCTCTTCTTCGGCCTCTTCGTGATCATGCTGTACGTGGCCACCGGCCGGACCGGGTGGATCGCGGTGGGCCTGCTGCTCGCGGCGGTCGGCGCGTTCGTCGTCGGCTCCCTCGAACCGCATGTGCACAGCCGGGTCCAGGACTGGCTCGACCCGTTCGCCTCCATCGACGCCGGCCAGGGGCCCGGCCAGCTGGCCCAGTCGCTGTTCGCGTTCGCCGCGGGCGGGATGCTGGGGGCCGGGCTGGGCCTCGGCCACTCCATCCTCATCGGCTTCGCCGCCAAGTCCGACTTCATCCTGGCGACCGCGGGCGAGGAGCTCGGACTGACCGGGCTGACCGCGATCTTCCTGCTGTACGCGCTGCTGGTGGCACGCGGCTACCGGGCCGGGCTCGCCCTGCGCGACCCCTTCGGGCGGCTGCTCGCGATCGGTCTCGCCTCGATCCTGGCGCTCCAGGTGTTCGTGATCGCGGGCGGGGTGATGGGGCTGATCCCGCTGACCGGCATGGCGATGCCGTTCCTCGCCCAGGGCGGTTCGTCCGTCGTCACCAACTGGATCATCGTGGCGCTGCTGATCCGGGTCAGCGATCTGGCCCGAAGACCGCAGCCCGGCCAGGTGGAGACCGGCATCATCGCGCCGATCGCGCGGGACGAGCGGTGATCCGCTACATCCGGCGGGCCGCCGCGCTCCTGCTGGTGCTGCTCGTGGCGCTGCTGCTGAACGCCGCCCGGATCCAGGTCCTCGACGCCGACAGCCTGGACAACAACCCCGCCAACCGCCGCCTCACGATCGCCCGTTACGACCAGCCGCGCGGCAACATCCTGGTCGGCGGCAGGTCCGTGACCGGTTCGAAGGACACGGGCGAACAGCTCAAGTACGAGCGCACCTACCGCAACGGCCCGCTGTACGCGCCGGTGACGGGCTACGCCTCGCAGACGTACGGCACGACCCTGATCGAGAACGCCGAGGACTCCGTCCTGTCCGGCACCGATCCGATGCTCGCCCCGTTCCCGCTGTGGAACGAGATCACCCGCAGCCGGCAGCCCAGCGGCAACGTCGTGACGACCGTCAAGGACTCGATGCAGCGGGCCGCGTACGAGGGGCTCGGCGGCCGGCGGGGCGCGGTCGCCGCCGTCGAACCGTCCACCGGGAAGATCCTGGCGCTGGTCTCGACCCCCTCGTACGACCCCGGCCTGCTCTCGGGCACCGGCCCGTCCGTCACCGACGCCTGGGAGCGGCTGAACGCGTCGAAGAGCCTGCCGATGCTCAACCGGGCGATCCGGCAGACCTATCCGCCGGGCTCCACCTTCAAGATCGTGACCGCGGCGGCGGCGCTCGACGCGGAGGTCGTCACCGATCCCGACGCGGACACCGGCACCCCGTCGCCGTATGTGCTGCCGGGCACGTCGACCACGCTGCCCAACGAGTCGCGGGGCTGCGAGAAGGCCTCGCTCGCCGAGGCGATCCGGGTCTCCTGCAACACCGTGATGGCGGACCTCGGGGTACGGGTCGGCCTCAAGGGCATGGTGGACGCGGTAGGGAAGTTCGGCTTCAACGACACCGGGCTGCGGATCCCCTCGGGCGTGGCGAAGAGCAACTTCGACACCGAGATGACCGACGACCAGCTGGCGCTGTCGTCGATCGGGCAGTTCGACACGACGGCGACCCCGCTCCAGATGGCGATGGTGGCGTCCGCCGTGGCCAACGGCGGTGACCTCATGCACCCCTACCTGGTCGACCGCACGACCACCCGCGGCTCCACGACCGTCCACCAGAACGGTTCGCACACCTACCACCGGGCGATGAACCCGCGCACGGCGATGCAGCTGCGGGAGATGATGGTGGACGTCGTGGAGAACGGCACCGGGTCCAATGCCGCGATCGACGGGGTCACGGTCGGCGGCAAGACCGGCACCGCCCAGCACGGCATCGACAACTCGGGCCGCCCGTACGCCTGGTTCATCTCCTGGGCGCAGGAGCCGGGTTCGGCGCAGCCGGCCGTCGCGGTCGCGGTGGTCGTCGAGGACGCGGCGGCGAACCGGGCGGACATCAGTGGCGGCGGCAGCGCGGCCCCGATCGCCCGTTCCGTCATGGCGGCGGCGCTGGGCGGCTGACCGTACCGCGGCGGCGCGGAGGCCTTGCGGCGCCCGGCCCGCCGCCCACCGTGGGCCGCGGGCCGCGGGCCGGTCAGCCGATCGGCTTGCGCGCCTCGGACCGGACCTTGGCGGTGTCCGCCGCCAGCTGCGTCAGGTCGATGGCGTCGGGAGCCTTCACCGCGGTCTCGGGCGTGATCACGGCGACCATGGCCCCGGTGTTCCCGTCGCCCCAGGCGCACATGGGGAAGCTGGTCGTCGTGCCGTTCGTCTTCTGCTGCAGGACCTGGCACTCGACCGTGATGCCGTATCCGTCGGGGGTGAACTTCCTGGCCGGTACGGCAAGGGTCGCGCCGTCCGCCTCCGCGGCCCCCGAGAGCATCTTGCGCCGGGCGAACTCGGGGCTCTTCAGCTGCCCCCACATCCCCGACAGCACCAGCGCGCCGCCCTTGGCGGAGGTGTACTGCGCGACCACCGCCTTCGGGTTCCGGATGCTGGGGTCGTAGGTGTTCTCGATCTCCTTGCCCTTGTCCCGCGACATGTCGGTGGTCAGCGTGAACTCACCGTCCAGCAGCTTCTGCTCGGCCGTGAGCCGGTACTCCGACGGCGGGAACCCGCCGTCGGCGACCGACTTGCCGATGTCCATCAGCTTGAAGGCGGCGAAGCCGAGACCGCCCACCACCGCGAGTACGGCGACGGTGATCCCGACGACGAGTCCGGTCCGCTTCTTCTTCGGCGGCTGCGCGCCGGGCCATCCGGGCACCCCCGGCTGTCCGGGAACCCCGGGCTGCCCCCATGCTCCCTGCGGCGGGAGTTGCTGCTGCGGAGGCCCGTACGCGGGCTGCTGCGGGTAAGAGCCGTACGGGGGCTGTGACTGCGGAGGTCCGTACGGCCCCTGGGGCTGGGGAGGTCCGTACGGGCCTTGGGGCGGCTGCGGCGGCATGCTCATGGCACCACGGTACGTCACACATGCGAACGCGAATTCGACCCCGGTGGGTTCGGCTCGACGGCTCCCGCCACCGCTTCGGTTCACCGGTCCCCGGACGCGCCCGGCCCGCCCTGCGCTATCGCCTCCTCGACCTCGGCGACCCGGGCCCGCTCCTCCTCCGCGAAGCGGTCCCGGTCCAGTTGTTCGGCCATCTCCTCGTCCTGGGCCATCAGCAGGTCCAGGTTGGAGTCGCCGAGGTCGAAGACGCCCATGTCGACGTAGGCCTTCTGGAGCCGTTCGCCCCACAGGCCGATGTCCTTGACGCACGGCACTATCCGGCTGAACAGCAGCTTGCGGAAGAGCTGGAGGAACTCCGAGTGCTCGGAGAGGTCCTTGGCCTCCTGCTTGGCGATGCCGAAGTTCTCCAGCACCTCGACACCGCTCAGCCGGTCCCGCATCAGGTAGCAGCCCTCGATGACGAACTCTTCGCGCTCGCGCAGTTCGGCGTCGCTCAGCTGCTTGTAGTAGTCGCGCAGCGCCATCCGCCCGAACGCGACGTGCCGGGCCTCGTCCTGCATGACGTACGCGAGGATCTGCTTGGGCAGCGGTTTGGTGGTGGTGTCGCGGATCATGCCGAAGGCGGCCAGCGCCAGCCCCTCGATGAGGACCTGCATCCCGAGGTAGGGCATGTCCCAGCGGGAGTCGCGCAGGGTGTCGCCGAGCAGCCCCTGGAGGTTGTCGTTGATCGGGTAGAGCATCCCGACCTTCTCGTGCAGGAACCGGCCGTATATCTCCGCGTGCCGGGCCTCGTCCATGGTCTGGGTCGCGGAGTAGAACTTGGCGTCCAGGTCGGGGACGGACTCCACGATCCTGGCCGCGCAGACCATGGCGCCCTGCTCACCGTGGAGGAACTGGCTGAACTGCCAGGAGGTGTAGTGCCGGCGCAGCTCGCCCCGGTCCTTCTCGGTCATCTTCGCCCAGTGCGGGGTGCCGTACAGGGTCAGGGCCTCGTCGGGGGTGCCGAGCGGGTCGGTGGGGTCGACCTCCAGGGACCAGTCGATGCGCTTGTTGCCGTCCCACTGCTTGTCCTTGCCCTTCTGGTAGAGGGCGAGCAGGCGTTCGCGGCCGTCGTCGTAGTCCCAGCTGAAGCGGGCGGCGCCGGAGGCGGGTACCCGCCACGAGGGTGCGTCGGGGGCGGTGGTGTAGAGGTCGTGTGTCGACACGGACGGCTCCTTCGCCTGGCATGTTTCGGCAATCCCCTTGGCGGTTGCGTCAGTTGGCAGGTTCACACGTTGGTAGACGCCGGGTCAACAAGTCGTGCGCCAGGGATTGACGGCCTTACTGACGAGGAGTCTCATAAGGAGTGACCGTCGGTAACCCAGGTGTGAGGTGCCTCCAGCCATGACCCCAGTGACCGAACTCGACGTCCAGCTGCTGCGCGACGCGCTCGGCCCGCTCCGGGACCGCGAACAGATCGCCGAGCGGCTGCTCGACTCCTCGGCCAAGCACTCCTTCGACCCGGACAAGGAACTCGACTGGGACGCGGCAATCGAGGACGGCAAGTGGTTCTGGCCGCCCGAGCTGGTCTCGCTCTACGACACCCCGCTGTGGCGGAAGATGTCCGAGGAACAGCGGATGGACCTGTCCCGGCACGAGGCGGCGTCGCTGGCCTCACTGGGCATCTGGTTCGAGATCATCCTCATGCAGCTGCTGGTCCGGCACATCTACGACCGGCCGGTCACCAGCAACCACGTCCGCTACGCGCTCACCGAGATAGCCGACGAGTGCCGGCACTCGATGATGTTCGGCCGCATGATCACCTGGGGCGGGACGCCCGACTATCCGGTGCCGCGCGTCTATCACAACCTCGCGCGGGTACTGAAGACCGTCTCCACCACCCCCGGTTCGTTCGCCGCGACCCTGCTCGGCGAGGAGATCCTCGACTGGATGCAGCGGCTGACCTTCCCGGACGAGCGGGTCCAGACGCTGGTGCGGGGCGTGACCCGCATCCATGTCGTCGAGGAGGCGCGACACGTTCGCTACGCCCGCGAGGAGCTGCGCCGCCAGATGGTGACCGCCCCGCGCTGGGAGCGCGAGCTGACCCGGCTGAGCTGCGGCGAGGCGGCCCGGGTCTTCTCGGTCTGCTTCGTCAACCCGCGGGTGTACGAGAACGTCGGCCTGGACCGCCACGAGGCCGTCGCCCAGGTGAAGGCGAGCGGCCACCGGGCGGAGGTCATGCAGTCGGGCGCGAAGCGGCTGACGGACTTCTTCGACGACATCGGGGTGCTGAACGGGGTGGGGCGCAGGCTGTGGAAGCGCTCGGGTCTGCTGGCCTGAGCCGGCCGCCCCGGGGCGCGGCTCGCTCGGGGTCTTTCGTCAGGACGGGCCCGGCCCGATCCGAACGAGAGGCCCTAGGCTTTGACGCATGACCTCTGCTGCCGCCACCGCGCCGCCGGCCCGCGCGTACCGAAGGCTGAGCGTCGAGGAGCGCCGCACCCAGCTCCTCGGTGCGGCCCTCACCCTCTTCGCCCACCGGGCCCCCGACGAGGTCTCGCTCGACGAGGTCGCGACGGTCGCCGGGGTGTCCCGCCCGCTCGTCTACCGCTACTTCCCGGGCGGGCGCCAGCAGTTGTACGAGGCGGCGCTGAGGTCCGCCGCCGAGCAGCTGATCCTGTGCTTCGGCGAGCCGCCGGTGGGCCCGCCCACCGAGCGGGTGACGCGGGTGCTAGACCGCTACCTCGCCTTCGTCGACGAGCACGACACCGGTTTCAGCGCGCTGCTGCGCGGCGGCTGTGTCGTCGAGACCTCCCGCACGTCGGCGATCGTCGACGAGGTGCGGCGGGCGGCGGCCGAGCAGATCCTGCTGCACCTGGGCAGGGAGGGGACGGCGCCGGGCCCCAGGCTGCGGATGATGGTGCGCACCTGGATCGCGGCCGTCGAGGCGGCGTCGCTGATCTGGCTGGACGAGGGGAAGCGGCCCGACGCGGCGGAGCTGCGCGACTGGCTGGTGGACCAGCTGATCGTGCTGCTGGCCGCCACGGCGGCGACGGACCGGGAGACCGCCTCGGCGGTGGCGGCGCTGCTGCCGCTGGAGACCGCCGGGGGTCCGGCGGGGCGGCTGGCACAGCGGCTGGTGCCGGTGCTCGGCGAGGCGGCCCATCTGCTCCCCGAGAGCTGATCGGTCAGACTGAAGGCGTGCGAAGCGAGAACACCGCCTTCACGGGCGGCCCCCTGGACGGGCGGGTACTGCCCGTCCTCGTCGGCCCGACCGGACATCCGCCGAAGTGGTACGAGGTCCCGGTGCCGGCCGCCGACGGCAGGCCGGCCACCGTGTACGCGTACCGCAGGGTTCCGGCCGGTCACAGCAAGCGGCTCGGGCTGCCGCGCGGCTGGGTGTACGAGTACGCCCCCGGCGGCCGCGAGCGGCACAGCCCCAAGTGGCCCTGGTCGAAGCCGGACTGAGGGTACGGGGCAGGGTGGGGAGGCGGGCCACTCGGTCTAAGATCGACGCTCCGGTGCTCTGGCACGGTCAGCGAGGGGGGTGCGCCATGGAGGCGCTGCGTCAGGACGATCCACGCCGCTTCGGCCCGTACACCGTGCTGGCACGGCTGCGCGAGACCGCGAGCGCCGTTCAGTACCTCGCGCACGCCGCGACCGCGCCGGACGCGGTGGTGATCACCGCCGCCCGGCCCGAACTCGCCGCGCTGCCCGCCTTCCGGCGCCGTTTCCAGGCGGAGGCCGACACCGCGGACCGGCTGACCGGCGACCGGGCCCGGCCGAAGCCGGCCGTGGCGGACGACACCCCGAGCGACGCCGCGGACGAGTCCCCGGACGAGGACCTGCTGTGGACCGCGGGCCCGTACGTACCCGCACTGACACTCGCCGAGGCGATCGGTACCACCGGACCGCTGCCCGAGCGTGCGGTGCGGATACTGGGCGCGGGCATCGCCGAGACCCTCTCCCGGGCGCACGCCACCGGAGCCGTGCTCCAGGGCCTCGCTCCCCGGACGGTGCTGCTCGCCGGGGACGGACCGCGTCTCACCGCGTTCGGCCCGCTGGGCGCGGCGGCCGCCGCCGAGGCCCGGCCCGGCGGCCAGTTGTCCGTACGGCTCGGCTATCTGACTCCGGAACAGGTGGCGGGCGAGGAGCCCGGACCGGCTTCCGACCTCTTCGTGCTGGGCCTGCTGCTGGCGTACGCGGCGACCGGCACCACCCCGCTCGCCGACGGTCCGGCCGCCGAGGGCGCCGAGCGGATCGCCCGCACCGCGCCCGAACTCGGCGCGGTTCCAGAGGAGTTGCGCGACCTGGTCGCCCGCTGCCTGGAGAAGGCCCCGGCCGACCGGCCGAGCGCCGGAACGGTGGCGGCCGAGCTGGCCCTGGAGGGTGCGGCGGGCATGGCGAAGGGCGGCTGGCTGCCGGAGGCGCTGGCGGCCGCGGTGGCGGAGCAGGGGGCACGGGCACGGGAGGCGGTCGCCTCCGGCCGTCCGATCGAGGAACCGGCGGACGGATCGGTGCCCGCATCCTCCGAGGGCCCGGCCGAGGGTCCTGCCGACGCCCCGGTCGGCGCCCCGGTGGATGCCCCGGCCGACGCCGCGGCCGAGGGCCCGGTCGACGCCCCGCCGGGCGAGCCGGTCGACACACCGCCGGGCGCACCGACCGACAGGCCCATCCC
>NZ_JBCEWQ010000025.1:0-76930 GCF_038448545.1 Streptomyces sp. CLV115 | reverse complement strand
CGCCACTCCGCCGGCCACCGCCCACACCACCCCGCCGGGCAGCACCCACGCCACCCGGCCCGGCTCCGCCGCACCCGCCGCCGCACCCTGCACCCGGCACACCGGCCTCCGCGAGAGGGCGCTCGCCTCCTTCCTCGCCAATGTGCTGGACGCCCCCGACCTCCTCGCCGCGCTGCGCGTCGAAGCCGCCCTGGCCGACCGGGCCTGGACGGAGTCGCTGCGCCGCGATCCGCCGGTCCAGGTGGTGCTGCGCCGCACCGTCACCGAGGTCACCCTCAGCGGCGGCACACTCCCCGCCGGGGCGGACGTCGCCTGTCTGATCGGCGCGGCCGGCCGCGATCCGGAACGGTTCGCCGCCCCCGACCTCTTCGATCCCTTCCGCCGCGACCAGGGCCGGTCCCTCACCGGCCCCGTGTCCTGCCCCGCCGTCCTGCTCGGCCGGCTGGAGGCCCGGCACGGCCTGCGCGCGCTGCTCGACGCGATGCCCCGGCTCCGCTGGGCGGACGGATTCCGCCCGGCCGGCACCGGGCTGCTCACCCGGGGTCCGCGGGCGCTCCTCGTCCGGCCCGGCTGAGCAGCGCCACCGGCCGCCCGGCGAAGAGTTCGGCGAGCGCGACGGAGCCCCCGGCGAACTCCCGGCCGGGCGCCAGCAGATCGGTCCACGGACCGTCGTCCGGCAGTACCAGCTCCGTGTCGTGCCAGCCGCCCGACTCCGCCAGCCGCAACGACAGCCTGGTCACCGCGGTGACCACCTCGCCGGAGCGGCAGAACGCCAGACAGTGCGCGGCCGCCGGGCCACGGGCGTCCAGCGGGGCGTACGTACCGGACCCGCCGAACACCTCCGGCCGATCGCGCCGCAGCCGCAGGGCGGCCGCCGTGAGTTCGCCCTTCTCGCCGAGGGCCCCGTCCCCGTCCGGTTCGCGGAACGGCCGCCGGTTGTCCGGGTCGACCAGTGCCACGTACTCCCGCTCCGTGCCCTGGTACAGATCCGGCACCCCCGGCATCGTCAGCTGCACCAGCGCCGCCCCCAGCACATTGGCGCGCACATAGGGATCGAGGGTGCTCGCGAACCGCTCCAGCGTCTCGCGCACCGGACCGGAGCCGGCGGCGGGCCCCGCCGCCACGAAGTCCGTCACCGCCCGCTCGTACGCCGGATCGGGCTCGGTCCAGCCGGTGAAGAGGCCCGCCTCGCGCACCGCCTTCAGCAGCGCGGGCTCCAGCCGGCCCGCCATCTCGCGGCCCGGCACCTTCGCGCAGCCCGCCGCCGTCTGCCAGGCCTGCCAGGCGAGCTGGGGGTCCGGAGCGGTGGCCGGGGTCGCCCGCTCCAGTTCGGTCAGCAGCCCGGACCACGACTGCGGGCACTCCGTCAGCACCGCGATACGGGCCCGCACATCGGCGCTCCGCTTGGTGTCATGGGTGGTCAGCACCGTTCCGGTGGCCGGC
This sequence comes from Streptomyces sp. CLV115, assembly GCF_038448545.1. Taxonomy (NCBI): domain Bacteria; kingdom Bacillati; phylum Actinomycetota; class Actinomycetes; order Kitasatosporales; family Streptomycetaceae; genus Streptomyces; species Streptomyces sp. CLV115. The sequence goes on along the minus strand of NZ_JBCEWQ010000025.1, from coordinate 75,487 downwards.
CAGTCGCGGGCCAGCCGGGCACAGAAGGCGTGGAACTCCTCCGGCGTCACCGCCGGCTGCCCGGGGTCGCCGCCCACCTCGTTCGCCGAGATCAACGGCAGGTACCGGTAGAACGCCGTGTCCTCGACCGACTTGGCGCGCAACGCGGAGGCGGTCTGCGCGAACCGGGCGCAGAACGCCGCCCGCTCGGGCCCCTCACCCAGCCGCCCCAGCGCCAGCTCCCGGACCACGTCGACGGCCGACGCCTCCTCCGCGACGGCGAACATCGCCTTCGCGTCCCGTACGACCGCGTCCGACAGCATCTCCTCGGCCGTCTCCGGGCAGGGCCCGCCGGCCGTCACGTACGGGCGGTAGACGGGCACCCGCACCAGCAGCTCGCGCACCGCGGCGCGCAGCGCCCACGGGGCGTGGTCGCGCAGCGCGGGGCCGGCCGCGCAGATCCGTACGGCGAGCCGGGTCAGCAGCTCGGTCTCGGCGGCCAGTTCATGCGTCACCACCCGGTACGCGGCGCGGCGGACGGTCGTCGTCCAGTGGCCGCCGCGGTCGCCGGCGGGGCCCGCGTACTCCCGGTAGCGGCCGACCAGCTCCGCGGCGCCCATCGGGTCGACGAACAGGCCGTCCACCCGGTGCAGGGCGTCGTACCCGGTCGTCCCCGCGACGGCCCAGTCCGCGGGCAGCGGCTCGCCGCCGGTGAGGATCTTCTCCACCACCGTCCACCGCCCGCCGGTCCCCGCCGACAGCCGCTCCAGGTACGCCGCGGGCTCGGCCAGCCCGTCGGGGTGGTCGATGCGCAGCCCGTCGACGACACCGTCCCGGACCAGTTCGAGGATCTTGCCGTGGGTGGCGGCGAAGACCTCGGGGTCCTCCACCCGCACCCCGATGAGCTCCGAGATCGTGAAGAACCGCCGGTAGTTCAGCTCGGTGCGGGCCAGCCGCCACCAGCCGAGCCGGTAGTGCTGGGCGTCCAGCAGCTCGGGCAGCGGCAGACCGGCGGTGCCGCTCCGCAGCGGGAACTCCTGCTCGCCGTGGCGCAGCACGTCCCCGTCCACCCGGAGCGCGCCGAGCTCGTCGCCGATCGGCCCGCCGAGCACCGGCAGCAGCACCTTGCCGTCGCCCGCCGCCCAGTCGATGTCGAACCAGCGGGCGTACGGCGATCCGGGCCCCTCCCGCAGCACCTCCCACAGCGCGCGGTTGTGGCGGGGGACTGCGGCCATGTGGTTCGGCACGATGTCCACGATCAGCCCGAGACCGTGCTCGCGTGCCGTGCGGGCCAGTTCCCGCAGTCCCTGCTCACCGCCGAGCTCGGCACGTACCCGGCTGTGGTCGACGACGTCGTAGCCGTGCCGGGAGCCGGGCACGGCCTCCAGGACCGGGGACAGATGCAGATGCGAGACGCCGAGCGCGGCGAGATACGGCACGGCCCGTCCGGCGGCCGGGAACGGGAAGTCGGGCTGGAGCTGGAGCCGGTAGGTGGCGGTGGGCGTCATGCGGACGTTCGTACCCAGCCTGGCGGCTTCTGTGTCACGGAACGCCGCAAAGGGCTCGACCGGCGGTGTCCGCGCCCGCCCGGCGGGACGGCCCCCGGCCCTACGCGGGCCGTTGCAGCACCGCCATGCTGCGCCCGACCAGCGTCACCCGATCGCCCCCGGCCACCTTCGGCCCGGAACCGGGCATGACGCCGACCGGGCGCGCCGTGTCGACCACCACCAGCCACTGCCGGCCGTGGTTCACCGGCACGGAGAACTCCAGCGTCTCCGCGCCCGCGTTGAACATCAGCAGGAACGAGTCGTCGGAGATCCGCTCGCCGCGCGGCCCGGGCTCCGAGATCGCGTGGCCGTTGAGGAAGACCGTCAGCGCCTTCGCGTGCGCGGCCTGCCAGTCCCGCTGCTTCATCTCGCCGCCCTCGGGCGTGAACCACGCGATGTCCGAGAGCTCGTCGTGGGTGCCCTCGACCGGACGGCCGTGGAAGAACCGGCGGCGCCGGAAGACCGGATGGTCGCGGCGCAGCCACACCATCGCCCGGGTGAACTCCAGCAGACTGCTGCCCCCGGTACCGTCCTCGCCCCGCTCGGCCCCGTCCGCCCCGTCCCGCACCGGCTCCCGCGGGTCCGGCCAGTGCACCCAGGACAACTCGCTGTCCTGGCAGTACGCGTTGTTGTTGCCCCGCTGGGTACGCGCGAACTCGTCGCCGTGGCTCAGCATCGGCACACCCTGCGACAGCATCAGCGTGGCGATGAAGTTCCGCATCTGCCGGGTCCGCAGATCGAGGACCTCCGGCTGGTCGGTGTCCCCCTCCGCGCCGCAGTTCCAGGACCGGTTGTGGCTCTCGCCGTCCCGGTTGCCCTCGCCGTTCGCCTCGTTGTGCTTGTCGTTGTACGAGACCAGGTCGTGCAGCGTGAATCCGTCGTGGCAGGTGGCGAAGTTGATCGAGGCGAGCGGCCGCCGCCCGTCGTCCTGGTACAGGTCCGACGACCCGGTCAGCCGTCCCGCGAACTCCGCGAGGGTCCGCGGCTCGCCCCGCCACAGGTCCCGCACGGTGTCCCGGTACTTGCCGTTCCACTCGGTCCACAGCGGCGGGAAGTTGCCCACCTGATAGCCGCCCTCGCCCACGTCCCACGGCTCGGCGATCAGCTTCACCTGGCTGACCACCGGGTCCTGCTGCACCAGGTCGAAGAACGACGACAGCCGGTCCACCTCGTGGAACTGCCGGGCCAGGGTCGCCGCCAGATCGAAGCGGAAGCCGTCCACGTGCATCTCGGTCACCCAGTACCGCAGCGAGTCCATGATCAGCTGGAGCACGTGCGGCGACCGCATCAGCAGGGAGTTCCCGGTCCCCGTGGTGTCCATGTAGTACCGCTGGTCGTCCGCCAGCCGGTAGTACGAGGCGTTGTCCAGGCCCCGGAAGGAGAGCGTCGGGCCCAGATGGTTGCCCTCCGCGGTGTGGTTGTAGACCACGTCGAGGATCACCTCGATGCCGGCCTGGTGCAGCGCCCGGACCGCCTGCTTGAACTCCAGCACCTGCTCGCCCCGGTCGCCCCAGGAGGCGTAGGCGTTGTGCGGGGCGAAGAAGCCGATGGTGTTGTATCCCCAGTAGTTGGCCAGCCCCGCGTCCGCCAGCCGGTGGTCCTGGACGAACTGGTGCACCGGCATCAGCTCGATCGCCGTGACGCCCAGTTCCGTCAGATGGGCGATCACCTCCGGATGGGCCAGCCCCGCGTACGTGCCGCGCAGCTCCTTCGGCAGCCCCGGGTGGAGCATCGTCAGGCCCTTCACATGGGCCTCGTAGATCACCGTGCGGTGGTAGTCCGTACGGGGCCGCCGGTCGTCGCCCCAGTCGAAGTAGGGGTTGACCACCACCGAGGTCATGGTGTGCGGGGCCGAGTCGAGATCGTTGCGCGCGTCGGGCCGGCCGAACGGATAGCCGTACACCGCCTCGCCCCACCGGATCTGCCCGGCGACGGCACGGGCGTACGGGTCGAGCAGCAGCTTGGCCGAATTGCAGCGGGCGCCGCGCTCCGGTTCGTACGGCCCGTGGACCCTGAATCCGTACCGCTGACCGGGCATCACGCCGGGCAGATAGGCATGGCGGACGAAGGCGTCGGTCTCCCTGAGCTCCACCGCCGTCTCGGAACCGTCGTCGTGCAGCAGGCACAACTCGATTCGTCTGGCGGCCTCCGAGAAGACCGCGAAGTTGGTCCCGGCGCCGTCGTACGTGGCACCGAGGGGATACGCCTGTCCCGGCCAGACCTGCATAGGTTCGACCCTTCCACTTCTGATCCGGGTGCCTGGAGCTTGCGGGCTGCCAGGGCGCGTCCGACCCCTGATCCGCCGGGCGGGCCCTGGTGCCAGATCTTCCCCGAAACAGGTGCGGCTACCTAGGACCGACCGGCAATCGGGGGGCGGCGTCGCGGGGCCGGGCGGCCGGGGACGTCACGAGGTCCGGTCAACATCGGGCCCCTTCGCGTCGCCCGGAACCGGCGTCCGGACCCGGGAAACCGGCGCTCGCCCGGTACAGGGCCCGGGTTGGGGTGGTTAATCACTATGAATCCCCTCACTGCGGCAGATCTTGCCGCCGAGAACATGCCTGCGCCGTAGGGGAGTTGACGAAGCAGCATCCGCATCCGGCTGCACCGGCTCCCGCTCCCGGAGTACCCTTCCTTGATCGTTGGTGGGGGAGTGGAAGGCGGTGCGCGGGTGAGCTCGGGCGGATTCGAGCTGCCCCCAGGTGACCCGGGTCACGAGGGGGACTCCACCGATGTCCCGCCAGGGGCGGTATCGCTTGCGCAGCCCATGGAGATCGGCGCGGAGCTGGACTGGGGAGCGGACGCCTGGAGCGAGGTGCGGACGCGCGCGCAGCGGGCCGGACGCGCCTACATCTGGCTGAATCTCGTGGAACAGCGGCTGCGCGCCGTGGTCGCCGCGGTGCTCCGGCCGATCTACGAACCGGTGCACGGCGAGGACTGGGTGGTGGCCGCCGCCGGGCCCGCCGGGCAGGAGTGGGTGCAGCGGGCCGTCGCCGTGCGCGAGGTCTCGCGCCGCAAGGGCTATCTGCTGGACCCCGCCGACGACAACGTTCTCAGCTTCCTCACGCTGCCGCAGCTGCGTGAGCTGATGGTCCAGCACTGGCCGTGCTTCGAGGCGTACTTCGACGACCGGCGCGAGGTGGAGCTGGCCCTCGACGAGCTGGAGGTCGCCCGCAACGTGGTCTCCCGCAACCGCGCCCTGAACGAGGCGGTCCTCGCCCAGGCCGAGCGCGCCTCCGCCCGGCTCCTGGAGATCCTGGGAAGCGGCGCCGCGGTCCCGTCGGCCGACCGGCTCCCGGTCGACGCCGTCGAGGAGCTGGTCGGCGACCGGTACGCGGATGTGGTCTCGGTCCACTCCGACCGGGTGCGACTCCAGCGCCAGCTGCCCGCCGAGGACCTCTTCGGCGGTTCGCGCCGGCTCGACGCGATCGGCATAGGGCTCAACCTGCTGGTGCAGAACTTCTCCGGCCGCAGGCTCATCCGGCTCGCCGAGTCGGGCTGCCGGGTCCGGCTGCTCTTCATCAACCCGGCCAGCAGCGCGGTCAAGCGCCGGGAGCGGGAGCTGGGGCTGAAGAAGGGCGAGCTGAGCCGGTCGGTGGAGATGAACATCCTTCACATGCGCCGGGTCCGCTCCAAGCTCCGCGACCCGGGCGCCTTCGAGATCCATGTGTTCGACGAGACACCGCGCTTCACGGCCTATCTGGTGGACGGCGACGGGACCGACGCGGTCGGGGTCGTCCAGACCTATCTGCGGCGCGCACGCGGCATGGAGGCACCCGTGCTGGTGCTGCGCGGCGGCGGGCGCGCCGTGGTCCGGGCGGGCCAGGACAACGAGCACGGGCTGTTCGAGACGTACCGCGAGGAGTTCGAGTCCGTGTGGGCGGACTCCCGGCCCGTCTCCTGAGGGGCCGCCACCGCGTTGTCAGTGGTGCGTGCGAGGGTGGTCATCACCTGGGGGAGAGCACCACGAAGGAGGTACGGGATGAGCTGGCACCGGGAGCCGCTGGTCGGCTTCGACCTGGAGACGACGGGCACCGAGCCGCTGGAGGCCCGGATCGTGACCGCCGCGGTGGTCGGCGTCCGCGGCAGGGACGGGGAGCCGGTGCGCCAGCGCGCCTGGCTGGCGGATCCGGGCATCCGGATCCCCGCGCAGGCCTCGGCGATCCACGGCATCAGCAGCGAGCGGGCGGCGGCGGAGGGCCGGCCGGTGCGCGAGGTGGCCGACGAGATCGCCGAGACCCTCACCGGCTACTGGCGCCGGGGCGTCCCCGTCGTCGCGTACAACGCGGCCTTCGACCTGACGCTGCTCACGGCGGAGTTGCGCCGGCACGGGCTGCCGTCGCTGAGCGACCGGCTCGACGGGGCCGGTATCGGCCCGGTCATCGACCCGTACACGATCGACCGGGCCGTCGACCGCTACCGCAAGGGCAAGCGCAACCTGGAGGCGGTCTGCGTCGAGTACGGCGTGGTGCACGGCGGTGCCCATGACGCGGGGGCGGACGCGCTGGCCGCGGTCCGGGTGGCGTACGCCATAGCCGAGCGGCACGGCTCGGTGGCCGGGCTGACCGCCGCCGAGCTGCACGAGCGCCAGGTCGAGTGGTACGCGCAATGGGCGGCGGACTTCCAGCAGTTCCTGCGCCGCAAGGGCACGGCCGACGCGGTGGTCGACGGCCACTGGCCGCTGCGGGAGCCGGCCGGAGTCACCGCCGGCTGACGGCGCGCAGCCGTACGGACCGGACGAGGACGGGCAGGGCCGTCCCCGGCGCTCCGGCCCCGCGGCCGGATCCGGGGGACGCCCTCAGAACGGATACCACCGCACCGCCGTGTCGCCGTCCCGAAGCGAGGCCACCCGGCGGCGGAATTCCGCGAGCGCCTTCGGATTGGCCGGTGCGTGCTGGGACACCCACGCACAGCTGGCCGTCTCCCGTGCCCCGCGGAGCACCGCGCAGCCCTCCCACTCCCGGACGTCCCAGCCGTAGGCGGCGGTGAAGGCGTCGTACGCCTCGGGCGCCAGGCCGTACCGGTCCCGGGACAGCGCCAGCACCACCAGATCGTGCTCGCGCAGATCCGCCGAGAAGGTCTCCAGATCGACCAGCACCGGACCGTCCGGTCCGACATGGACGTTACGGGGCAGCGCGTCGCCGTGGATCGGACCCGGCGGCAGGTGGGGGACCAGCGCGGCGGCGGCCGCCGCGAAGCCGTCGCGCCGCTCGCGCAGATAGTCGGCGTCGGCCGGGTCGATCGCATCGCCCGCGAGCCGCAGCCAGCGTTCGACCCCGCCCAGCAGTTCACGGGGCGGCAGGGCGAGGCCGTCCGGGACGGTCAGCGCGTGCACCCGGGCGAGCAGCGGTGCCAGGTCCCGCGGCTCGGCGGGTCGTACGGCATCGGGCAGCCGGTGCCAGAGGGTCACGGGATGGCCCTCGATCAGGCGTGCCGCGGGCTCGGCGGCCCGTACGGCGGGGACGTCCGAGGCGGCCAGCCACCGGGCGACGGCCACCTCGCGCTCCGCCCGGTCCCGCAGTTCCGGGTTGCGCACGGCGTCGCGGCCGACCTTGACCACCAGGTCGCCGACGGCGAACACCGCGTTCTCACCCATCGCGAGCAGCTCCGCACCGCCGGACAGCCCGGCAGCGGTCAGCACCTCACGCGCACGCATCTCGTTCATGACTCCGATTTTCGCACCCGTGCAGGCCTGCTTGACGAACCGATGACCCGTCAGCACGATGACGGAGGCCATCTGAGCGGCCAGAACGGTATGAATCCGATGTAATGACACAAGGGGGCGGATTCGTGACATTGGCGAGTGCAACGGTACGTTCCGAGAGGCACGGTCCGCCCGGAAGTCCGCAGGACAGACGGTCCCGGCCGGTCAACCGGAGCGCCGGTACCTGGTTCCTGGTGCTGCCCGCGCTGATCCCGATCCTGGTCCTGAGCGTCGGCCCGCTGCTCTACGGCATCGCACTGGCCTTCACCGACGCCCAGTCCGGCCGCACCCGCTCCACCCAGTGGGTGGGCGGGCTGAACTTCCAGGACCTGCTCCACGACACCCTTTTCTGGGACTCGTTCCGGATCGGTCTGGTCTGGGCGTTCGGCGTCACCGTCCCGCAGTTCGTACTGGCCCTCGGCCTCGCCCTGCTGCTCAACCAGAATCTGCGGCTGCGCTGGCTGGCACGGGCCCTGGCGATCATCCCGTGGGCGATGCCCGAGGTGGTGGTGGGCCTCATGTGGCGGCTCGTCTACAACCCGGACGCGGGCATCCTCAACGAGACCATCCGCGATCTCGGCCTGGGCGACGGCCGCGACTGGCTCACCGGGCTCGCCACCGCCCTGCCCGCCGTGATCGTCGTGGGTGTCTGGTCGGGCATGCCCCAGACCACCGTCGCCCTGCTCGCCGGTCTGCAGAACACCCCGCACGAACTCCACGAGGCGGCCGCCCTGGACGGCGCCGGTGCCTGGCGCCGCTTCCGTACCGTCACCTGGCCGGTGCTCAAGCCCGTCGCGCTCTCCATCACCGCGCTCAACTTCATCTGGAACTTCAACTCCTTCGCCCTGGTCTACGTGCTGACCAACGGCGGCCCCGGCGGCCGTACCCGGCTGCCGATGCTCTTCGCGTACGAGGAGGCGTTCCACTACGGACAGTTCGGGTACGCGGCGGCCATGGGCTGTGTGATGGTCGCGGTGATCTCCGTGATCCTCGCGGTGTATCTGGCCGGCCGGCTCAGGGGAGGCGAGGACCGATGAGCATGCGCACCGGCAGAGCCGCACGCGCCGGACAGTACGCCGCACTGCTCGGCTACCTCGTCTTCCTGGCGTTCCCGTTCCTGTGGCTGATCTCCACCGCCTTCAAACCCGCCCGCGAACTGGGCTCCCTGCACCCCACCTGGATCCCCGAGAACCCGACGCTCGACAACTTCCGCGCCGCGTTCGACGAACAGCCGCTGCTCCAGGCCGCCGCCAACTCGCTGGCCGCCGCGGTCTGCGCCGCCTTCATCGCGGTCCTCGTCGCCACGCCCATGGCGTACGTGATGGCCCGCCGCCGCTCCAGGCTCTCGACGGCGGCCACCGGATGGGTGGTGATCAGCCAGGCGTTCCCGCTCGTCCTGCTGATCATTCCGCTCTTCCTGATCCTGAAGAACCTCCATCTGATCAACACCCTGTGGGGGCTGATCATGGTGTACGTCGTCTGGGCGCTGCCCTTCGCGCTCTGGATGCTGGTCGGCTACGTACGGGCCGTGCCCGCGGAGCTGGAGGAGGCCGCCTCGGTCGACGGGGCGGGGCGGCTGCGGACGCTCGTCTCGGTCACCGCCCCGCTGCTGGCCCCCGGCATCGTCGCCACCGGGCTCTTCGCCTTCATCACCGCGTGGAACGAGCTCTTCTTCGCACTCGTCCTGCTCAAGACACCGCAGAAGCAGACCTTGCCGGTCGTACTGACCCACTTCATCGGCGCGGAGGGCGCGGCCGATCTCGGGCCGCTCGCCGCGGCCGCCTTCCTCGCCACCCTGCCCTCGCTGGTCATCTTCGCGATCATCCAGCGGCGGATCACGGGCGGCATGCTGGCCGGGGCGGTGAAGAACTGATGCGGGCATCCCTGCGGCGGACGGCCGCCGCGACGGCCACCGCACTGGCCCTGCTGCTCACCGGCTGCGCGGGAACGGACGACGGCGGGACCGTCAGCGGGCGGATCGAGCTCAGCTTCCAGTCGCTGGCCTGGCAGAAGGAGTCCGTCGACGCCAACAAGCAGCTGGTGAAGGAGTGGAACGAGGCCCACCCGGACATCCATGTCAACTACATCCCGGGCAGCTGGGACACCGTCCACGACCAGCTGCTCACCGCCTTCGAGGGCGACGAGGCGCCGGACATCATCCATGACGCCTCCGACGACCTGGCCGACTTCGCGTACGGCGGCTACCTGGCCGATCTGCGGACGCTGCTCCCCGACCGGCTTACCGCGGACATCCCGCGGCAGAGCTGGTCCACCACCACCTTCGGCGACGGCGTCTACGGAGTGCCGTTCCTCCAGGAGCCGCGCGTCCTGATCGCCAACACCAGGATCCTGACGGAGTCCGGGGTCCGGATCCCGACGCCCGAACACCCCTGGAGCTGGTCCGAGTTCCGGCAGGTCACCGGGGAACTGACGGGCAAGGGTCGCTACGGCATCGCCTGGCCGCTCAAGGAACCGGTCTCCGTCACGCTGAACCTGGGGCTCTCCGCCGGCGGCGAGCTCTTCCACCGCGCCGACGACGGCAAGGTGACCATTCGCGCGGACGAGGGCGACCGGACCGTCCCCGACACCATTCACGACCAGGTCAACACCGACCACAGTGCCGCGCGCACCGCGCTCGGCATGGGCGGCTCCGACACCCTTCCCGGGTTCTTCGGCGGCAAGTACGCGATGGTTCCGCTGGGTTTCTCGTACCGTCAGCAGGTGGTCGAGCAGGCACCCGAGGGCTTCGAGTGGACGGTGCTGCCCGCCCCCGCGGGCAGCGCGGGCCTCGCCCAGGGCGTCAGCCCGCAGACCCTGTCCGTCTCGGAGGTCAGCCCGCACAAGAAGGAAGCCGCGCAGTTCATCGACTTCCTGCTGCGGCCGCCGAACATGGTGCGGCTGGCCAAGGGGGACTGGATGCTCCCGACGGGCACCGCGGCGCTCGCCGATCCGTCGCTGCACACCGCCGAGAACGGCTGGGCGACCGGTGTGGCTGTCGCGAAGGCGCTCCGTCCGGCGCCGGCCCAGTCGGTGCGCGGCTACCCGGAGTGGAAGGACAAGGTCGCCACGCCCGCCCTCCAGGAGTACTACAGCGGGGCCATCGGTGGGGACGAGCTGAGGAAGCGTCTGGTCGACGACGGGAACCGGGTCCTGGCCCGCTACCAGCGCTGAGGCACCCCGCCGCGGAGCACGTTCGGCTCCCCGGGCGCTCCCCGCCCCGAAGCACTCCCCGCCGCCGCCGGCGGGGAGTGCTTCGGGCTTCCCGCCGATTCGGTTTCATGAATCGTGCGGTACTCGTCCGGGTCGGACCGACGATTACCGACCGGTACGTTTCTTTCGGCGTGTCACCGAAGGTGTCCGGGAAATCGCTCGCAGGTGTCGGCCCGGATTCCTCGCATTCTCGGGCGTCGGCGATTCAGACATTCAACGGCCTGAATCAGTCTCTTCAGGCCCTTGTGTCCGCGCGCCCCGTACGGGTATGGAGCGCGCCGACCACCTCGTGACCTGGCGTTCCATCAGGAACCCTCGCGGCGAAGGGAGGTTGCCGAAAACTGAACGCCCTGCCGCTTTCCGGGGGAAAGAGGTCATTGACAATTCGTTTCGCACTGAGCTTCACTCCTTTCGGCGGTGAGCGGCACTGAATTCCCTGTCCGAGGTGGGGTGTTGGTGTCGTGAGCGGCTCAAGTCATGCCCGTCGGAATGCAAATTCAGAGTAAAAGATGGAGGTGCTGTTATGAAGTTCCTTTTCTTGCTCAAGGACAAGATGACGCCGGAGAAGAGCCTGAAGGCGTACGCCTGGTACCACTGGTACTAGGCCGACAGGCGGTCCTTCCTGCCGAGGGACACGGTCAGTCGATTCGGGCCCGTGTCCGGCCAGGCCTCATCGGCCCGCCGGGCGCGGGCCCTTCCCGCTTCTTGGAGACCACCGATGTACATGTCCGGTACCGGCAGCCGCGCCCGGGACGTCGTCTTCGCGCCGAGACTCCAGGCGCTCCTGAGAGATCACCGCGGTGAGGAGGTCTTCCGCCTCGATCCCGGCACCGTCGGTGTGGCCGGGGCCGGACTGACCGACCGGATCCTCGCCGCCAGGCCGGCCACCGAGGTCGAGCGGCCCACGTTCAAGCCCCTGCACGGACGGTCCATCCCGCGCACCGAGGCGTCCACGGTCATGCAGGCCATCGGCAAGGATGTCCGGACGGCGCTGAAGAAGCCCGTCGGGACGGTCGACCTCTCCGGCGAATGGCCGCACGTGGGCCATGTGTTCCTGCGCGATCTGGTGCTGGAGGGCGACCCGTACCGGCTGCGCATCCTCATGGACCGCGCGCTGGAGCTGACGCCCAAACTCACCTGGACGGTCATCGCCGCGGGGGCGGCGCTGCCCGGCCGGCTCCGCCCCGGCGCACCCGTCTCCGCCATCGCGGGCCTGACCGCCGAGGCCGGGAGCTACAGCGACCGCCGCTACGCGATGGGGCTCTACCGGCGGGCCGCGGCCCCGGTCTGCTTCACCGTCTCGACGCTCGTCGCCAACGCGCTCTGGCTCGGATCGCCCTTCGACGACGACACCTCGAACCGGAACATCCTCCACGAGGCGATGCGGCTGCTGCCGCCCTCCTGGAACATTCTGCGCAGGGCATCACCCGAGTACCCGGCCCTCGACTCCCGGATCGGCGCGGCCGACGACATCCTGCTCCTGCCGCTGCTGAGCCACCGCGACCCGGCGCTCTGGGACGACCCCGACGAGTTCCGCCCCGAGCGCTGGGACGGCCTCGACCCCGACAACCAGCCCGGCTACCTCCCCTTCGGGCACGCCTCCGAGCGCTGTTGGGGCCGGCACATGGTGATGCCGCTCGCCGAGCTGCTGCTCGACATGCTGCGCGGCGACGGTCTGACGGTGAGTCCGGAGCAGACCGCGGCGAAGGTGCCGCTCGCCGGCCTGATGGGGGTCGCCGACGTCCGGGTCGTCCGCCCCTGACGAACCGGACCGGCCCCGTACCCGACCCCGTGCCCGCCGCGCCCGCCTTACCCAACCACGCGCCCGCCGTAACGAACTCTCGTGTCGAACCCCCGAACCACCCCCTGTACCCGATCCCGAACTCAATTTGGTGACCTCGTGAGGGCTCTGTGAACACGAGGGTGGAATCCGGCCGCCATCCCGCCCGGCCGTACGGTCGGGCGGGGTCGGTCTTCCCGTGTGCGAAGTGTGCCGGTCGAGCCGCAACCCCGGTCCGCGGGGCGGATGTCGGGGCGGCGGTGCCCGACTTGGGTGCCACTGGCCGGATTCTTATTACGAAACTTTGTTGAGTAAGTCACAGCCGCATGAAGGTCTTGATCTGGGCGCGTCAATCGGCGAGGGTTTCGAGCCAACCCCCGGAGATCTTCCGGCCGGGGGTCAATCCCCCCACAAAGAATGACGAGGAGATCCCTCTTCATGGCAATTCACAAGCGCGCACGCCGGTTCAAGCTGACCGCAGCGATAACCGCGGTGGCCGCGGCCGCCGGGGTCACCCTGCTCAACACCTCGATCGCCGGTGCCACCCCCGCCCCCGCGATGGGCGTCGTCTACGGTGCCGACGCGGCGAACGCCGTGTCGGGCAGCTACATCGTCATGCTGAACGAGAAGACCGACAAGTCGGAGCTCGCCAAGGAGTACGGCGGCAAGCTGAAGCGCAACTACAGCTCCGCCATCAACGGCTTCTCCGCCAGCGGCCTTTCGCTCACCGAGGCCAAGCGCCTGGCGGCCGACCCGGCCGTGTCCAAGGTCGTCCAGAACAAGAAGTTCCACATCGACGAGACCCAGGACAACCCGCCGTCGTGGGGCCTGGACCGGATCGACCAGACCGAGACGGCCGGCGACAACGCGTACACCTACCCGGACAGCGCGGGCGAGGGTGTCACCGCGTACGTCATCGACACCGGCGTACGCACCACGCACAACGAGTTCGAGGGCCGGGCCAGCTCGGGCTACGACGCCGTGGACAACGACGACAGCGCCGACGACGGCAACGGCCACGGCACCCACGTGGCGGGCACCATCGCCGGTGCGACCTACGGCGTGGCCAAGAAGGCCAAGATCGTCGCCGTCCGGGTGCTCGACGACTCCGGCTCGGGCACCACCGAGCAGGTCGTCGCAGGCATCGACTGGGTCACCGAGAACCACGAGGGCCCCTCCGTCGCCAACATGAGCCTCGGCGGCGGCGCGGACGAGGCGCTCGACGCCGCGGTCCAGAAGGCCATCGCCTCCGGAGTCACCTTCGCGGTGGCCGCCGGCAACGACTCCTCCGACGCGAGCGAGAGCTCCCCGGCCCGTGTCCCGGAGGCCATCACGGTCGCCTCGTCCACGGTGGACGACGAGCAGTCGTACTTCTCCAACTACGGCTCGATCGTGGACATCTACGCTCCGGGCTCGGACATCACCTCGTCCTGGAACGACAGCGACGACGCCTCCAACACCATCTCCGGCACGTCCATGGCGACCCCGCACGTCGTCGGTGCCGCCGCCGTCTACCTCGCCGGCCACCCGGACGCCACGCCGGAGGAGGTCGCCACCGCGCTGACCGACGGAGCCACCCCCGACGCGATCTCCAACGCGACCGAGGGCACCCCCAACAAGCTGCTGAAGGTCGTCGAGTAACCGACCCCGCAGCCGTGACCGGGTGAATGAAGCCCGGCACAACGGAATCGGCGGCCGCCGCGCTCTCCCCCACGGGGCGCGGCGGCCGCTCCGTGCGAAGAGATCGTCCTATGGTGTGCCCATGACGATGTACGCGGCGCTGTTGCGCGGGATCAATGTGAGCGGCCACAAGAGGGTTCCGATGGCCGAACTGCGTTCGCTGCTCACCGAACTGGGACACGGGGACGTCCGCACCCATCTGCAGAGCGGCAACGCCGTCTTCAGTACCGCTTGCGACGACGAGAACACACTCGCCGCCGAGCTGGAGCAGGCGATCGAGAAGCGGTTCGGCTTCCCCGTCCCCTGCCTGGTCCGGGACGGAGCCTACCTGGCCGCAGTTGCGGCGGCCTGCCCGTTCCCGGCCGCCGAACTCGAAGGCAGACAGCTCCACATCACCTACTACGACCGGCCGGTCGACGCCGAGCGGTTCGCCCGGATCGACCCGGCGGCCTTCCGCCCCGAGGCGTTCGGCCTCGGCGACCGTGCGCTCTACCTCTACGCCCCGGACGGACTGGGCCGCTCGAAGCTCGCCGAGGCACTGTCCCGGACCTCCGTGACCAAGGGGCTCGTCGCCACCTCGCGCAACTGGAACACGGTGGAGAAGCTGGTGCGGATGACAGCGCCCCCGGGGGCGGCACCGGACGGACCGGCACACGGCAGACCCGCACGCGACGGAGCCCCGTCATGACCGATCCGACCCCCGGTGTGGCAGCGGCGGTCGAGGGCGAGCTGCGCCTCCTGGACCCGGCGGTGCGCGCCTCCGCCGACCTCCTCGCCCAGGTGCTGCACCCCGACTACCGAGAGATCGACTCGTCCGGCCGGGTCTGGGACCGGGACACCATGATCGCCTCACTCACCTCGGCGGACGCCCCCCGCGCCGGCCAGATGACCGCGTCCCGGATGAGCGGGATCCAGCTCGCCGACCACCTCGTCCACCTCACCTATGACACCGAGACCAAGGGACACCTGGCCCACCGCAGCTCGGTGTGGCGGCTGACCGAGTCGGGCTGGGAGCTGTACTACCACCAGGCGACCCCGTTCGGCTCCGGCGCGGACGCCGGCCAGGACGCCGGCCAGGACAATGGCCAGGACAACGGCGCCGGCGGATAGCGCCCGGCGCCGACGCCCGACGCCCGGCGGTCAGGTCCGGGTGACGCGCTGCGCCCGTGCCGCCCACCGGCCGTCCGTGCGGGAGATCTTCACCGGATGCCCGAAACAGTCGCTGACCCGGTCCGTGCTGAGTACCTCGTCCGCCGGACCCGAGGCCAGACAGCGGCCGCCCCGAAGCAGCAGCGCATGCGTGGTGGAGGCGGGCAGCTCCTCCAGATGATGGGTGACCAGGACCGTCGCCAGCTCCGGATGTTCCTCGCGCAGTACGTCCAGGCTGTCGAGCAACTGCTCGCGCGCCGCGAGATCCAGACCGGTGGCCGGCTCGTCGAGCAGCAGCAGCCGGGGCTGCGGCATCAGGGCGCGGGCGATGAGCGTACGACCCCGCTCACCCTGCGACAGCGCGGGCCAGCGCGACTGCGACTTGCCGCCCATGCCCAGCATCTTCAGCAACCGCTCCGCACGCTCCCGCTGCTCATCGCTCACCGCACGGCGCGGCACCGGCTCGACCGAGTTGGTCAGACCGGTCAGCACCACCTCGCGCACCGACAGCGGGGAACGCAGCGGATGACGCGGATTGACATGGCCGAGCAGCGACCGCAGCTCCCGCAGATCGACCCGGCCGAGGGTGCGTCCCAGCACCTCCACCGACCCCCGGGTGGGATGGTTCACCGCGCCGAGCAGTCCCAGCAATGTGCTCTTGCCGGCACCGTTGGCGCCGAGCAGCGCCCAGTGCTCACCGCTCCGTACGGTCATCGAGACCGAGTCGAGCAGCACATTGCCCTCCCGTACGAGTGAGACGCCGTCGGCCCGGATCACCGGGACGGCGGCTCCGTCGGCACCGTCCAGATCCGGCCCCGGCGCGGGGACGGCGGCCGGCACGGGGACGGCGGAGGTGGCAGGGGTGGTGGAGGTGACAGGAACGGTGGTCACGTGCGGGGTACTCCTCTTCATGCGGGTGCGAGCGCCTCCAGGCCGCTCAGGTCCTCGGCGGACAGCCGGATCTCCCGGGCCCCCAGGTTCTCCGCCAGATGGACGGCCGAACCGGTGCCCGGGGTCGGGCACAGCACGGGGGACCGGTGCAGCAGCCAGGCGAGGGCGATCTGCCCGCGGGTGGCACCGTGCCGATCGGCGATCCCGGCGAGAGCCGCTGCGGCCTCGCCGGTCAGAGCGCCGTTGGCCAGCGGGAACCAGGGCAGAAAAGCCAGGCCGTGGGCCTCGCACACCTTCAGTACCGCGTCCGAGGAACGGTCGAGGAGATTGAACCGGTTCTGCACCGAGGCGATCCCGGTCAGGGAGAGAGCCTGCTCCAGCTGGTCGGCGGTAAGGGTGTCCAGACCGATGTGCCGGATCTTACCCTCCTGCCGCAGCGCGTCCAGCGTGCCCAGCTGGTCGGCCATGGGTACTTCCGGGTCCAGCCGGTGCAGTTGGTAGAGGTCGATCCGGTCCGTCCGCAGCCGTCGCAGACTGGCCTCGCACATCGCCCGCAACTGCTCCGGCCGCCCCGCGATGTGCCAGGCGGCGTCGCTCGTACGCACCACCCCGCCCTTGGTCGCGACCACCAGATCGTCGCGGTACGGGTGGAGCGCCTCGGCGACGAGCTCCTCGGCCAGCTCCGGCCCGTAGTTGTCGGCGGTGTCGATGAGTGTGACGCCCTGCTCGACGGCCGCCCGCAGCACGGCCACGGCGTCCTCCCGCTCGCCGCGCGGCCCCCAGTATCCGGGGCCGGTCAGCTGCGCGGTGCCGTAGCCGAGCCGGCGTACGGGCACCTCGCCGCCGAGCAGGAACGTATCGTCGAGTGGCTGTGAGAGGGAGGACATCCCCCCATGGTAAGAGCGTGCCCCGTCACCGGGAGCGTGCCCCGTCGGGCTCAGGTGGTGACGGTGAGGATCGCCGAGCCGGTCGTCCGGTGGGCCGCGTTCTCGGCGTACACCCGGAAGTGGAACGTCCGGCCGGCCGCCAGGCGGAACGTGAACGAGTTGCCGTCCAGCAGCGGCCCCGAGGCGCGGACGAAGCAGGGCCCGTCGGCAGTCGAGGGCCCGCTGCAGCTCCCCTCGCGATACCCGGTCGTCACCGTGTCGGCCGGGTCCTTCGGATCCCACCGCACGGTCACCAGCTCGGTGGCCGCGTCATAGCTGTACGCCGGCCCGGTCGGCGCCGGTGCCGCCGCGGCCCGCGTGATCCCGGACGGCGCGGCCACCGCCGGAACGGGGGTGGCTCCCCCCCCGCCGCCACCAGTGCGACGAGAACCGCCGCTGCGCGTGGGGCGATTCGTATGCGGTCTCGCATGTTCCCTCCAGGAACCCGATCGGTCGGACCGCCGGAACGGTACGAGCGCGGGCGGGATCCCGAATGGCGGTGGAAGGACGGTGTGATGGCGGACAGCTGAAGCCCTGCCCCGCCGGAGGACCGGGGCCGTCCGCTCGGCTCCACGCACCACCGCGCGTCACACCTCCACCGTGCGGTGGGCGTCGTCCGTCAAGAACACGCGCGCCGAGCATCCCTAACGAGGGAAGTGTGCGCGCATAACCGCAGTTGGCTGGTGTGCACGCACAAGCCGTCCCTACGGTCGTCCGTACCCGACTCACTGGTTGCGACAGGGGCGTACCCGCGATGGCGAAGACGACGACGATCAAGGTGTACGAGGCCCGCCCGGGCCGGCGGGCGCGCATCGTCCGACCGGGAACCGGACATGAGCGCCGCCCGGCCGCGAACCTCCCCCGGGCCGACGCGCGCCGCCTCCGTCCCGGCAGTCAGGCGATATCCACGGCCGACAGCACGACGGAACATCTGCCCTGCGTCTGTCTCTGCCACACCCACCCGCGAGAGAGGACGGCACCATGAAGTGCGCCAAATGCGGCAACCAGATGAGTCGGAACGTCGGCGGTTGGTGGACCTGCTGGGGCTGCGGAAACACCCAACCGCCGGGATGCACGGATGCCGATGAACTGCCCGTGCTGCGAACGGCGGTTGGGGTCGCCACGGGCAGGCCGGTGCCGTTGCGCCGGCTGCTCGTACGAGATCGGTGTCGACGCGTGGACGTTCCACCAGGAGCTGGTCGCCGAGCTGGAGGCCGACGAGAAGGCGTTCTTCGAGCGTGTGCGGCAGCGCACCGAGCACCTGCGGTCGCTGGTGCCGGCATGGCAACGAACCCACTGAACACGGACCCCGCCCGCGGTTGCTGATCACGCCCACCCGCGTGCGGGCGGGCCCTGCTCCCGCCCGCACCCCGGGCCGTCGGCCGCGTGGTGACCACCGGGGCGGACGGGCAGGGGCGGGGCGGACCGGTGTGCGGGGCGTGTCGCCTTTCTTCAATCCGGGGGGCCGGGGGCGGTCATAGCCTGGACGGCATGAAGAACGAGCACGCGCACATGACCGAAGTCGCCGCCGAGGCGGCCCGTATCGCCCGATCCATCAGCGCCGAGCAGCTCGACGCGCCGGACACGCCCTGTGGTGACTGGGACGTGCGCGGGCTCGTCAACCACTGGGTGCTGTACACCTCCCACGGCCTGGAGCACCGGGCCCTGCGCAAGGACCTTCCAAAGGAGCTCACCACACGCGACTTCACCGCCGACGCCGACTGGGCGCAGCGGTACGCCGAGCAGCTGGACCGCGCCGTCGCCGCCTGGGCGGACCCGGCCGTCTGGGACGGTGGGATCGACATCGGGGGATCGGCCTCGCCGGCCGCCGAGATCGCCGCGATGCTCATCGAGGAGACGGCCCTGCACGGGTGGGACGTGGCCCGGGCCGTGGGGGAGGAGTTCCGGCTCTCCGACGAGGCGGCCGCCTATGTGCTCGGCGTCGTCGACGGCACCGCCGCGCTCTACCGGCAGTACGACGGCTTCGCCGACGAGGTGACGGTGCCCGCATCGGCGTCGGTGTTCGAGCGGGCGCTGGCCCACAGCGGACGAGACCCGCACTGGACGTCAACCGCCGGCTGAGAGCCCCTTTTGGGGCGGACCTCGCAGGTCGCGGCACCGGCCAACCGGGTACGCCTGCGAAATGGCCCATTCGACCGGGTGGCGAATGGCCCGGAGGTCGGTGCCAATGCGTGGCTACAGTCGAGGCATGAACACGACCGTCGACTTCTACTTCGACCCGGCCTGCCCGTTCGCCTGGATCACCTCCCGCTGGATGCTGGAGGTCGAGCAGCAGCGCGACATCGATCTCCGTTTCCGTGTCATGAGCCTCTACCTGCACAACACCGGCAACGAACTCCCCGACTGGTACCGGGACCTGGTCGACAGGTCGATCGGTCCGGTGCGCGCCCTGGTCGCCGCGGCGGACGCCCACGGCGACGGTGTCCTGCGCGATCTCTACACCGCGATGGGCGTCCGGATCCACCGGCAGAAGAACGAGGACTTCGACGAGGTGATCGCCGAGTCCCTCGCGGAGCTCGGGCTGCCCGCCTCGCTCGCCGGCGCCGCGCACTCGGAGGCGTACGACGAGGCGCTCCGGCGCAGCCATGACGCGGGCAAGGACCCGGAGGCGGACGCGTACGTCGGTACGCCCACGATCCATGTCGACGGGGCGGTGTGGTTCGGGCCCGTCCTGCGGGCGGCACCGCGCGGCGAGGAGGCCGGGCGGCTCTTCGACAGCTTCCGGGTGCTCGCCGGGAGTCCGGACCTCTTCGAGATCAAGCGGACCCGTACGGGCAGTCTGGACGTGGGGTGAGCGGCAGCCGGGTCAGGCGCTGAGCGCCACCGGCCGGGCTGCCGCACCGCGGGTCTCGTCGTAACGGGTCAGCAGCAGCCGCGCCAACTCCGGTGCGGGGCCCAGCACATCGGCCAGCACGTCCGCGCCCGCCGCCCCTTGGGCGATCCGGTCCGGGAGCCGGCCGGGCGCGATGACGTACGGCGCCACCGCCACCCGGCGCACGCCTTCGGCCCGCAGGGCCCGTACCGCGTCCTCGGTGCGGGGGAAGCCCGCGGGAGAGGTGGCGGAGGCGAACGCAGGCCGCACGGAACACCAACCGGTGTGCCGCAGCTCCCGCGCGATTTCAGCGATCACTGCGATCGCCTCCGGGTCTGTGGAGCCCGCCGAGGCCAGGACGAGGCCGGTCGAGCTTCGGTCACCGGGGCGGATCCCGGCTTCTCGCAGGCGCCGTTCCAGCGCAGAGTTCAGCAGCGGCGACGGACCGAGCACCTCGGCCTGCCGGACCCGCAGCCGGGGCAGCCCGGTCCGGGCCCCGCGCAGCACCGTCGGGATGTCGGACTTGGCGTGGAAGGCCCGGGTGAGCAGGAGGGGGAGCGCGATCACGTCCTTTGTGGCCAGGCGTTCCAGGACCCTGGGCACCGACGGCGCGTTGAAGTCCAGGAAGCCCGTCTCCACGCGCAGCCCCGGACGCAGCGACCGTACCCGCGCGGTGAGCGCGTGCACGGTCGCCGCGTGCCGTGGATCGCGGCTGCCGTGGGCGATGACGAGGAGCACCGGAGCGGTCATGGGCGCACTCAGTTCTTGACGAGGAGGCCGCGGCTGCGCAGCACCCACCGCTCCAGCGGACTGAAGATCAGCAGGTCGATCGCGATGCCGACGGTCAGGATCAGGATGATGGCGAGGAACACCATCGACATGCTGCTGGTCTCCCGGCCCTGTTCCAGCAACTGGCCCAGACCCACGCCCAGATCGGGCGAGGAGGCGATGATCTCGGCGGCCATCAGCGAACGCCAGGAGAACGCCCAGCCCTGCTTCAGGCCCGCCAGGTAGCCGGGCAGCGAGGCCGGCAGCACGATGTGCCAGGTGCCGCGCAGCCCGGTCGCGCCCAGCGTCCGGCCGGCCCGCAGATGCAGCGGCGGGATCTGGTCGACGCCCGAGACCAGACCGTTGGCGATCGACGGGACCGCGCCCAGCAGGATCACCGCGAACATCATCCGGTCGTTGAGGCCCAGCCAGATCACCGCCGGGGGCACCCACGCCACCGAGGGCAGCGACTGGAGCCCGGAGAGCACCGGTCCGATCGCGGCGCGCACCAGCTTGACGCGCGACACCAGCAGTCCGAGCGGGGTGCCGATGACCAGCGCCAGCAGGAATCCCAGCAGACCGCGCGAGACGCTGGTCCAGATGAAGCCGAGCAGGGTGCCCTGCGCCCAGGCGTCGGTCACCTCGCCCCAGACCAGGGAGGGCGACGGCAGCTTGTAGTCGTCGGTGACCTTCGCCCAGATCAGGATCTGCCAGACGACGAGCACCAGGACCACGGCCACGGCCGGCGGCAGCACCTTGCGCACCAGCACCTCGCGGACCGGGGTCCGGCTCACCCGCACCGCGTCGAGTGCGTCCAGCCCCGCCTCCAGGCCCGCCAGGTCCCGGGCGGTGTCCTTGGCGGCGGTCTCAGTGCTGGCCATGTCGGCGGATCTCCCCACGCAGTTCTTCGGTGATCTCTACGGACAGCTCGGCCACCGCGGTGTCCTCGATGCGGCGCGGCTGGTCGATGTCGACCGTCCACTCCCGGGCGACCCGGCCCGGCCGCGACGAGAGCAGGACGACCCGCTCGGCGAGCCGGACCGCCTCGCGCACGTTGTGCGTGACGAAGAGGACCGAGACGTTCGTCTCGCGCCAGATCCGGGTCAGCTCGTCGTGCAGCACATCCCGGGTGATGGCGTCGAGAGCGGCGAACGGCTCGTCCATCAGCAGCAGTTGACTGTCCTGGGCGAGCGCGCGGGCCATCGCCACCCGCTGTCGCATGCCGCCGGAGAGCTCGTGCACCCGCTTCCCGTGCGCCCCGCCGAGCCGTACGAGTTCGAGCAGGCGTTCCGCCTCGGCGCGGCGGTCGGACTTGGGTACGCCGCGCAGCCGCAGCGCGAGTTCGATGTTCTTGCCCGCGGTCAGCCACGGGAAGAGGGCGTGCTCCTGGAACATCAGGGCCGGCCGCCCGCCGGGGGTCTCGATGGACCCCGCGGTCGGGCGGTCGAGTCCGGCCACCAGGTTGAGCAGGGTCGACTTGCCGCACCCGGAGGCACCCAGAAGGGTGACGAACTCGCCGGGAGCGACATCGAGTGTGATGTCGTCCAGGACGAGCTGCTGCCCCTCCGGTCCGCCGAAGGACTTCGAGACGTGGGCGATGCGGGCGGCGTGCCCGACCGCCGTACGGTCCTCGGCCTTGGTGAGCGTGGTGGTCGCCATGGTCGTCACCTCCTGGGAATCCTGTTCGGGTGCCGGACGCTGCTACTTGACGCCGAGACCGGCGTCGGCGACCTCGGGCCTGCCCGCGGCCCTGAGGATCGTGTTCAGCGGCTTCAGGTCGTAGATGCCCGTCAGGTCCGTCTGCTCCAGCAGGCCGGCCTTCACCGCGTGCTTGGCCTCGGTGTCGAGCGTGGCGGCCAGCGGGTCGTCGATGAACTGGACGGACTTCCACGCCGGATCGAGGATCTCGGCCGGCAGCGCCTTGCCGCTGAGCTCCTTGAGCGCGGTGTTCGCGGAGGCCTTCGCCTTGTCCGGGTTGGCGTTGATCCACGCGTTGGTGGCGACCGTGCCGCGCAGCACCGCCTCGACGACGTCCCCGTGCTCGGCGAGGAACTTCTGCGACACGATGATGTTGGTGATCACGAACTTGTTGTCCGGCCACAGCGTCGACTCGTCGAGGAGTTCCTTCGCGCCCTGGGCGACCAGCTTGGACGCGGTCGGCTCGGGCACCCAGGCACCGTCGATGGAACCCGAACGGTAGGCGTCCGGCGTCACCTTGTTGTCCGTGCGGACCACCGAGACGTCGCCCTTGCCACTGCTGGCGTCGACCTTCCAGCCCTTTTCGGAGATCCAGTTGAGGAAGGCCACGTCCTGGGTGTTGCCGAGCTGCGGGGTGGCGATCTTCTTGCCCTTGAGGTCGTCCAGGGTCTTGATCTTCTTCGGGTCGACGACCAGCTTCACCCCGCCGGACGCCGAACCGCCGATGATCCGCAGGCTCTTGCCCTTGGACTTGGTGAAGCCGTTGATGGCGGGGGAGGGGCCGATGAAGCCGATGTCGATCGAGCCCGCGTTGAGCGCCTCGATCTCGGACGGACCGGCGTTGAACGTCGACGGCTTGACCGAGGTGGAGCCGAGCTCCTTGGCGATGATGCCTTCCTGGATGCCGACCAGTGCCGTGGCGTGGGTGAGGTTCGGGAAGTAGCCGATCTTCACGGTGTCCGTGGAGAGCTTCTTGCCGCTGGCGGCGGCGTTCGCCCCGGTGTCGTTCTGCTTCGCCTCGGAGCCGTAGCCGCAGGCGGTGAGCGCGACGGCGAGCAGCGGGAGGGCGGCGACAGCGGCGAGAGTGCGGCGCAGCGTGGTACGGGGGGCAGGCACGGGAGGTTTTCCTCTCGTCGGCCCGGTGCTCGCGTCCTTCGGTGCTTACGGGGGCGCGGCCGGGAAGTCGGCAGGTCTTCGTCTGAACTGGCGGTGCGGGTGGTACGAGTGGGCGCGCAGGCGGTGCGCGTACGTCATCGCGCACATCGCGCGACCCCGCCCTGACCGCTGCCGAGGGCGCCGCTGCCGATGCGGCCGCCCTCCTTCGCGAACGTCGAGAAGATGTCGATGCTCATCAGAAGTCCCACTCCGCGTCGTCCGCGGCCGCCGCACCGGGCTCGGGCTCGGCCGCAGCGGCGAACGAGGCGCCCGCCATCCCGGCCGTCAGGGTGGTGCCGTCCGCCGGGTCGATCAGCAGAAACGATCCGGTGCGCCGGGAGTCCGCGTACGCGTCGAGCGCGAGCGGCTCCGCGGTCCGGACGACGACCCGGCCGATGTCGTTGGCGACGAGCCGGCCGGGCGCCGGGTGCTGGGAGAGGTCGTCCAGCGTGAGGCGCGAGGGGATGTCCTTGACGATCGCCTTGACCGTGCGGGTGGTGTGCTTGAGCAGCACCCGCTGGCCGACGGAGAGCGGCTGGTCGGCGACGTGGCACACGGTCGCCTCGACGTCCTGGGTGACCGCCGGCGCGTCGTCGGCCGGTGCGATCAGGTCGCCGCGCGAGACGTCGATGTCGTCGGCCAGCCGGAGGGTCACCGACTGGGGTGCCCAGGCGATGTCCACGCTCTCGCCGAGCGCGTCGATCCCGGCGATCGCCGACGTACGGCCGGAGGGCAGTACGGTGACGGCCTCGCCCACCCGGAACGCACCGGCCGCGATCTGGCCCGCGTAGCCCCGGTAGTCGGGGTGCTCGGCGGTCTGCGGCCGGATCACGTACTGGACCGGGAAACGGGCGTGGCAGGCGGTGAGGTCGTGGCTGACCGGCACCGTCTCCAGGTGCTCCAGGACCGTCGGCCCGCCGTACCAGTCCATGTGCGCGGACGGCTCCACGACGTTGTCACCGGCCAGTGCGGAGATCGGGATCGCGGTGATCTCCGGGACCCCCAGCGAAGCGGCGTACGCGGTGAACTCCTCGGCGATCGCGGCGAACACCGGCTCCGCGTAGTCGACCAGGTCCATCTTGTTGACGGCCAGCACCACGTGCGGCACCCGCAGCAGCGCGGCGACGGCGGCATGCCGGCGGGTCTGCTCGACGACCCCGTTGCGGGCGTCGACCAGCACGACGGCCAGCTCGGCCGTCGAGGCGCCGGTCACCATGTTCCGGGTGTACTGGACGTGCCCCGGGGTGTCGGCCAGGATGAACCGGCGGCGCGGTGTCGCGAAGTAGCGGTAGGCGACGTCGATGGTGATGCCCTGCTCACGCTCGGCCCGCAGCCCGTCGGTCAGCAGTGCCAGGTCCGGCGCCTCCTGGCCCCGGCTGCGCGAGGCGTGCTCGACGGCCTCCAGCTGGTCGGTGAGGACCGACTTGGAGTCGTGCAGCAGACGTCCCACGAGGGTGGACTTGCCGTCGTCGACGGACCCCGCGGTGGCGAACCGCAGCAGGGTGGTGGTCGACAACTGCTCCGCGTGCTGGATGTGCGTGGTCATTTAGAAGTACCCCTCGCGCTTGCGGTCTTCCATCGCGGCCTCGGACATCTTGTCGTCGGCACGCGTCGCGCCCCGCTCGGTGAGCCGGGAGGCGGCGATCTCGGTGATCACGTCGTCCAGCGTCGTCGCGTCCGAGTCGACGGCGCCGGTGCACGACATGTCGCCGACCGTGCGGTAGCGCACCTGCCGGGTCTCGACGCTCTCGTGTTCCTTGGGCCCGCCCCAGTCACCGGCGGTGAGCCACATGCCGTTGCGGTCGAAGACCTCGCGCTCGTGGGCGAAGTAGATCTGCGGGAGCTCGATGCCTTCGCGGGCGATGTACTGCCAGACGTCCAGCTCGGTCCAGTTGGAGATCGGGAACACCCGGACGTGCTCACCGGGGGCGTGCCGACCGTTGTACAGCTGCCACAGCTCGGGGCGCTGACGGCGCGGATCCCACTGGGAGAACTCGTCCCGCAGCGAGAAGACCCGCTCCTTGGCGCGCGCCTTCTCCTCGTCGCGGCGCCCGCCGCCGAACACGGCGTCGAAGCGGTGCTGCTGGATCGCCTCGGTCAGCGGCACGGTCTGCAACGGGTTGCGGGTGCCGTCCGGTCGCTCGCGCAGCTTC
Source organism: Streptomyces sp. CLV115 (assembly GCF_038448545.1). Lineage (NCBI taxonomy): Bacteria > Bacillati > Actinomycetota > Actinomycetes > Kitasatosporales > Streptomycetaceae > Streptomyces > Streptomyces sp. CLV115. The sequence continues at coordinate 50,017 of NZ_JBCEWQ010000025.1, read as the reverse complement.
CCGGCGTCGATGTACTCCTGCACGGAGGCGACATGGAGCCGCAGCCCGTGCCGGGCCACCGTGCGGTCCCGGTACTCCAGCACCTCGGGGAAGTTGTGCCCGGTGTCGACGTGCAGCAGGGTGAACGGCACCGGCGCGGGCGCGAACGCCTTGAGCGCCAGGTGCAGCATCACGATGGAGTCCTTGCCACCGGAGAACAGGATCACCGGCCGCTCGAACTCGCCCGCCACCTCGCGGAAGATGTGCACGGCCTCGGACTCCAGGGAGTCCAGGTGGCTGAGTGCGTACGGATTGTCGGTGCCTTCCGGCACGGTCGCGACGGTCGTCATGCCGCACCCCTCTCGCTCAGCAGCGCGTACAGCTCCGCCGCGGACTCCTGCACGGTCTGCCGGTGCGACTCGATCCGCAGGTCGGGCGACTCCGGGGCCTCGTACGGGTCGTCGACCCCGGTGAGGCCGCTGATCTCGCCCGCCGCCTGCCTGGCGTAGAGCCCCTTCACATCGCGCTGGGAGCACACCTCGACCGGGGTCGCGACATGCACCTCCAGGTACGCGGTGCCCTCGGTCTGGTGCCGCTTGCGCACCGCGTCCCGGCTGTCCGCGTACGGGGCGATGACCGGGACCAGCACCTTCACCCCGTTGGCCGCCAGCAGCTCGGCGACGAAGCCGATCCGCTGGACGTTGGTGTGGCGGTCCTCGCGGGAGAAGCCGAGCCCCGCGGAGAGGAACTCCCGGATCTCGTCCCCGTCGAGCACCTCCACACGGTGGCCCTCGCCGCGCAGCCGCCCGGCCAGTTCGTACGCGATGGTGGTTTTGCCCGCGCTCGGCAGACCGGTCAGCCAGATGGTGGCTCCCGTCTCCGTCACGCTCATCGAAGTCTCCTGATCAGTCGTCATCAGTCGTGCAGCCCGCACTCGGTCTTGCCCCGGCCGGCCCAGCGCCCGGCCCGCGCGTCCTCGCCCTCCAGCACCCGGCGGGTGCAGGGCGCGCAGCCCACCGAGGCGTAACCGTCCATCAGCAGGGGGTTGGTGAGCACGCCGTGCTCCGCGACGTACGCGTCGACGTCGTCCTGCGTCCAGCGGGCGATCGGCGAGACCTTCACCTTCTGCCGCTTCGCGTCCCAGCCGACGACCGGGGTGTCCGCCCGGGTGGGGGACTCGTCGCGGCGCAGCCCGGTCGCCCATGCCGTGTACCCGGTCAGGCCCTCCTGGAGCGGCTTGACCTTGCGCAGCGCGCAGCACAGGTCGGGGTCGCGGTCGTGCAGCCTCGGCCCGTACTCGGCGTCCTGCTCGGCCACCGTCTGCCGGGGCGTGAGGGTGCGGACACGGACGTCCATCACCGCCTCGACCGCGTCACGGGTGCCGATCGTCTCCGGGAAGTGGTAGCCGGTGTCGAGGAAGACCACGTCCACGCCCGGGAAGACGCGCGAGGCGAGGTGGGCGACGACCGCGTCCTCCATGGAGGAGGTGACGCAGAACCGCCCGCCGAAGGTGTCGGCGGCCCACTTCAGGATCTTTGCCGCGGAGGCGTCCTCCAGCTCCCGGCCGGCCCGGGCGGCCAGGGTCTCCAGGTCCTCGGTCCGCAGAGTGTCCGTCATGTCCCGTCCCCTTCGACGTCGTTGCGCTGCAGTCCCCGGGTCAGCAGACCCAGGAACTTGAGCTGGAACGCGCGGTTGCAGGAGGCACATTCCCAGGCGCCGTGGCCGCTCTCGTGCGGGCGCAGGTCCTCGTCCCCGCAGTACGGGCAGTAGAACGGTGCGGCGCGCCCGCTCATGACAGCGACTCCGCACCGGCCCGCGCCGCCCAGGTCGCGAAGCGCTCGCCGTCCTCACGCTCCGCCAGATAGTGGCCCAGGACCCGCTCCACGTAGTCGGGCAGCTCGGCCGAAGTGACCTTCAGGCCGCGGACCTTGCGGCCGAACCCGGCCTCCAGGCCCAGGGCACCGCCCAGGTGCACCTGATAGCCCTCCACCTGGTTGCCGTCGTCGTCCAGGACCAGCTGGCCCTTGAGGCCGATGTCGGCGGTCTGGATCCGGGCGCACGCGTTGGGGCAGCCGTTGATGTTGATGGTGAGCGGCTCTTCGAACTCCGGCAGGCGGCGCTCCAGTTCGTCGATCAGCGCGGCGCCGCGCGCCTTCGTCTCGACGATCGCCAGCTTGCAGAACTCGATGCCGGTGCAGGCCATCGTGCCGCGCCGGAACGGCGAGGGCCGCACCTGGAAGTCGAGCGCCTCCAGGCCGGAGACCAGGGAGTCCACCTGGTCCTGCGCCACATCGAGGATGATCATCTTCTGCTCGACGGTGGTACGCAGCCGGTCCGAGCCGTGCGCCGCCGCGAGGTCGGCGATCTTGGCGAGCGTGGAGCCGTCCACCCGGCCGACCCGGGGGGCGAAACCGACGTAGTAGCGGCCGTCCTGCTGCTGGTGCACGCCCACGTGGTCGCGCCAGCGGCTGCTGGGCTGCTCGGGCGCGGGGCCGTCGGTCAGCGGGCGCTTGAGGTACTCGTCCTCCAGCACCTGGCGGAACTTCGCCGGGCCCCAGTCGGCCATCAGGAACTTCAGCCGGGCACGGTTGCGCAGCCGCCGGTATCCGTAGTCGCGGAAGATGCCCACGACCCCGGCCCAGACGTCCGGAACCTCGTCCAGCGGTACCCACGCGCCCAGCCGTTCGGCGAGCCGCGGGTTGGTGGAGAGCCCACCGCCGACCCAGACGTCGAAGCCCGGACCGTGCTCGGGGTGGACCACGCCGACGAACGCGATGTCGTTGATCTCGTGGACCACGTCCTGCACCGGCGAGCCGGAGATCGCGGTCTTGAACTTGCGCGGCAGGTTGGAGAATTCCTTGCTGCCGATGTACCGGTCGTGGATCTCGTCGACGGCGGGCGTGCCGTCGACGATCTCGTCGGCGGCGATGCCGGCCACGGGGGAGCCGATGATCACGCGGGGGCAGTCGCCGCACGCCTCGGTGGTGGAGAGCCCGACGGCCTCCAGCTTCTCCCAGATCGCCGGGACGTCCTCGATGCGGATCCAGTGCAGCTGGATGTTCTGCCGGTCGGTGATGTCCGCGGTGCCGCGCGCGTACTCCTGCGAGATCTCCCCGATCACCCGCAGCTGCGCGGTGGTCAGCCGGCCGCCGTCGATCCGGACCCGCAGCATGAAGTACTTGTCGTCCAGCTCCTCCGGCTCCAGGACGGCGGTCTTGCCGCCGTCGATCCCGGGCTTGCGCTGGGTGTAGAGACCCCACCAGCGCATCCGGCCGCGGAGGTCGTTGGGGTCGATCGAGTCGAAACCGCGCTTGGAGTAGATCGTCTCAATGCGTGTCCGCACATTGAGACCGTCGTCGTCCTTCTTGAACTGCTCATTGCCGTTGAGCGGAGTGTGGTGCCCCACGGCCCACTGGCCTTCGCCACGGTGGCGTCCGGCCTTGCGGCGGGGCGTGGTGGTCGCAGGCTGTTCCGGGGTAGCGGCCATGACGGTACGTCCTTCGGGACTGCAGGAGGGCGGCTCTGAACTGCACACTCGCGCTGAGGCGCGGCGGTGCGCAGGGGTTTGCAGAGAAAAGGGGATCGCGGCGGTGCTGGGACTCTCAGCTCGCCGGACAGATGGCGCTGGACACGCGGCCGAGGTCGACGTGGCGTCGACTCACCAAGGCAATTCCAGTTCCAGACATGACGGAAGCGTGGCACGCGAATCTCGGGCCAGTCCACCACTATCCAAGATGTGGACGAGAGTGTCCCGTCATCCGAGACGCTGTGGTGCTCGTCACGGAAAGTTTCCGGCCCGCACCGCCCGTAATGGCCGCAATCCCCCGGTCTGTCATCGGAACGCGGCCACGCAGGCGCAGGACCGCCCTCCTGTCGTACCTACCGCCCGGACCCGGGCCACGGACCCGGCGTCTCCACCTCCGGCTCCAGCTCCACCTTCGTGTCGAAGAGCCGGAAGCCGCGCCGCAGATAGTTGTCCATGGCGTGCGGACCGTCGTTGGAGCAGGTGTGCAGCCACACCCGCTTCGTCGGCGTCCGCTCCGGCCAGCGCTCCGCCAGGTCCCAGGCACGGGCCACCCCGTACGAGAGGAGATGGCCGCCGATCCGGCGCCCCCGGAAAGCCGGAATCAGCCCGAAGTACATGATCTCGACCACGCCCTCGTCCTGCGGGTCCAGCTCCAGGTAGCCCGCCGGGGTGCCGTTCGCGTACGCCACCCACGTCTCGGCCCCCGGCCGGTCCAGGGCCTTCTGCCACTGCGCGTACGTCATGCCGAGCCGGTCGGTCCACCGGATGTCGCCGCCGACCGCCGTATAGAGGAACCGGCTGAACTCGGGAAGCGGCATCCCGGACCGCACGATCCGCACATCGCCCTCCGGGACCGCGGCGGGCCGCAGATCGTCGGGGGAGGTCTGTTGCAGGGACCAGATGGTCACTTCGGAGGTGGCGGCGGGGCTGTGTGCGGGGTTGCTCATGGCTGCCAGGGAACCACGCCCCGGCTCCTGCGCCAAAGCCGGTCCCGAAGCGCGGACGAGGATCACCCGCGTACCGGGCCGGACCCGGTACGCGACCCCCCTCAGCCGGCCGTACGCGCCCTGACCACCACCGGAGCCGTCGAGTGCGGCAGCAGATCGGCCGGCTGGTCCGGGTGGATCACCTCCACCTCGACGTCCTCACCGAAACGGTACGGGCGGTGCGCGAGCACCTGGGCGAGATGGCGGCGCATCCGGGAGATCTCCGCCCGCACCGTCACCGTCCGGGTCGCGTCACCGAAGATGTCCTGTGCCAGCTCGGACGCCGTACGCCCCTCCGGGTGCAGCGCCAGGGCGTACAGCAGCTCCGCATGGCGCGGCGACAGCCGCTGCGTCCAGGTGCCCACCGTACCCACCACATTGACCGTGAGACCGCGGGGCCGGCTCAGATCCAGCACCACCCGCTGCGGCGCCCCGTCCGAAGGCCCCTCCGAGACCTGGATCAGCCAGCCGCCCGGCAGCGGCTCGACCCGGCACATGCCGAGCGACGGCAGCCACACCCGGCCCGGACGTAACGACTTGGGCAGCGGCAGCCGGTCGACCGGCGGCATCCCGGTCACCGCGGCCAGCCAGCCGTGGCTGTCCACCGCCAGGGCCCGGCCGCCCAGCCGGCACACCAGCGGCGCCGCCACCGAGCGCAGCCGGTCGATCGCCTGCAGATGCCGGTTCCTGATCTCGCTCTCCGCCAGCCTGGCGACCGAACTGACCAGGGCGAGCGTCGTCGGATGAAACGTGGACGCGGGACCGCTCATGTCGACGATGCCCATCATCTTCCCGTCGCGCGGGTCACGGACCGGGGCCGCCGCACACGTCCAGTTGTGCAGCGTACGGACGAAGTGCTCCGAGGAATGGACCTGGACCGGGACGCGGGAGACCAGCGCCGTACCGATCGCGTTCGTTCCCGTGCTCTCCTCCGCCCAGGCCGCCCCCTCCGCCAGACAGACCTCGTCCGCCCGGCGCAGCACCCCCGCGTTGCCCCGGCGCCACAGCACCCGGCACTCCACATCGGTGACCACCATGATCTGCTGGGCGGCGTCCGCCAGGGCGACCAGACCGTCGTCCAGCAGCGGCATCACCTCGCCCAGCGTCGAGATCCGGCGCCGGTGCTCGATCTCGTCCACATCGAGCAGCGGGCTCTCCGTCGACTGGTCCGGGTCGATGCCGCTGCGCAGCACCCGGTCCCACGAGGCCCCGATCTCGGCCCGCGGTGCGACCGCCGGGCGGCCACCGGCCAGCGCGGTCTCCCTGGCCCGGTGGATCGCCCGGGTGGCCGCCGCAGTCTGCGGGACAGCAGGCCGGGACACCCCGAAGGCGCTGGTCTCCACTCTCGTTTCCCCCCACATGCCAGGGCCGGCTCGACGATCCACGGCCCCATCCTGCCGCCGCGAGGGGCCCGGCACCGCGCACTCCGCACAATGGTTGCAACCCTTTGCAACTCTGGCGAGAGGGTACGGGTCCGTACGAGAGTGGTGGAACACCTCGCGGCGGAGCCCGTGTTCCGTCGTCCGGTGTGCACAGCATGGAGGGTGGTGCCGTGTCGGCGCAGCACCACCCTCCGTTGCTGTCCACGGGCGGCTCTCAGTGCGCCACGGGCCTCGCCCGTTCGACGACCGACGCCAGATCGAGGGTGTGCGGCAGCGTCCCGAAGGCCGCGCCCCGATCCCCGCCCAGCCGCGACGCGCAGAACGCGTCGGCCACCTCCGGCGGTGCCCACCGCACCAGCAGCGAGCCCTGGAGCACCAGCGCCATCCGCTCCGCCAGCCGGCGGGCCCGCGCCTCGATCCCGTCCAGATCGGCCAGCTCCGTCAGCATGTCCCTGATCGCCCGGTCCAGCCGGTGATCGGCCCCGCGCGCCCTGCCGACCTCCTGGAGGAACGCGTTCAGCGCCATCGGCTCATGCTGCAGCGCCCGCAGTACATCCAGTGCCTGTACGTTCCCGGCGCCCTCCCAGATGGAGTTGAGCGGCGCCTCGCGCAGCAGCCGGGGCAGCCCGGACTCCTCGACGTAACCGTTGCCCCCCAGACACTCCAGCGCCTCGCCCACCACCGGCGCGCACTGCTTGGTCACCCAGTACTTCGCCGCGGGCACCGCGATCCGCAGAAAGGCCCGCTCGCTCTCCGATCCGTCGTCGCAGGCCGCCGCCAGCCGCATCGCCAGCACCGTCGCGGCCTCCGACTCCAGCGCCAGATCGGCCAGCACATTGCGCATCAGCGGCTTCTCGATCAGCACCCCGCCGAACGCGCTGCGGTACGTGCAGTGGTGGATCGCCTGCGCCACCGCCTGCCGCATCAGCGCCGCCGAACCGGCCACACAGTCCAGCCGGGTCGCCGCCACCATCTCGATGATGGTGTGCACCCCGCGCCCCTCCTCACCGACCCGGCGCGCCCAGCTGCCGTCGAACTCGACCTCGGCCGAGGCGTTCGACCGGTTGCCCAGCTTGTCCTTGAGCCGCTGGATCGCGAACGGGTTGCGGGTGCCGTCGGGCAGCACCCGGGGCAGCAGGAAACACGTCAGACCACCGGGTGCCTGCGCCAGCACCAGAAAGCCGTCGGACATGGGCGCCGAACAGAACCACTTGTGCCCGGTGAGCAGATACTCGCCCGCCGCGGCCAGCGGCTCGGCCCGGGTCGTGTTCGCCCGCACGTCCGTGCCGCCCTGCTTCTCCGTCATCCCCATCCCGAGGAGCGCACCGGCCTTCCGCGCGGCGGGCCGCAGCCCCTGCTCGTACACCGGCGAGGTGAGCAGCGGCTCCCACTCGGCGGCCAGCTCCGGATCGGTGCGCAGCGCGGGCACCGCCGCGTGCGTCATCGACAGCGGGCAGCCGTGCCCGGCCTCGGGCTGCGTCCACACCAGGAAACCGGCCGCCCGCCGCAGATGGCCGGCGGGCCGGCCCCAGGCACCGGTCAGGCCCGCGCCGACCGCATGGCCGAGCAGCCGGTGCCAGGCCGGATGGAACTCGACCTCGTCGATCCGATGCCCGTACCGGTCGTGCGAACGCAGCACCGGCGGATTGGCGTTCGCCTGCGCACCCCACTCCTGCACCTGGGCGGAGCCCGCGGCACGGCCCAGCTCACCGAGTTCGTCCCGGACTTCGGCCAGTAGCTCGGGCGGTGTGTGACGTTGCACGGCCTCGGTCAGGGCCCGGTCGGTGCCGAACACGTCGTAGCCGGTCAGCGGCGGTACCTGGTTGGACACGGTATGGGTGGTGGCTGCCATGCCGATACGGTAAGGACGTGCAGGCAGCAAACAAAACACCCGACAGGCCACCGGGCCGGCTCCACCGGGCCCGAGTCCTCTACCGCAACGTATCCAAGCGGCAGATGGCCTGGCGGTTGCTCAAGGACACCGTCAACTCGTGCATGGAGTACCGCATTCTCGGGCTCGCCGCCGAGGCGGCGTTCTTCACCCTGCTGTCCCTGCCGCCCCTGCTCCTCGGCCTGATCGGACTGCTCGGATACGTCGACGAGTGGACCAACACCACCACGGTCGCCTCCATCGAGCGCAACATCCTCAACGCCGCGCAGACCGTGCTCAGCGAGCGCGGCGTCAACGACTTCGCCAAACCGCTGCTCGCTGACGTCTCCACCGGCGCCCGGCCCGACGTCATCTCGATCGGCTTCGCGATCGCGCTCTGGTCGGGCTCCCGCGCGGTCAATGTCTTCATCGACACGATCACCGTGATGTACGGCCTCGACGGCCAGCGCGGCATCGTCAAGACGCGGCTGCTCGCCTTCCTGCTGTACGTCGTCGCGCTGCTGCTCGGCGCCGTCGTGCTCCCGCTGCTGGTCGTCGGCCCCGACCGGGTCGTGGAGTTCGTCCCCTGGGGCACCGAGCTCATAAGCGTCCTGTACTGGCCGCTGGTGATCCTTCTGTCGATCGCGTTCCTGACGACGCTCTACCACGTGTCGGTGCCGGTCCGTTCGCCGTGGATCGAGGACATGCCGGGCGCGCTGGTCGCACTGGCGATGTGGGTGCTCGGCAGCTTCCTGCTCCGGATCTACCTCACCAGTACGGTCGAGGGGCCCACGATCTACGGCTCGTTGGCGGCCCCGATCGCCGTACTGCTGTGGATCGGCATCTCCGCGTTCGCGGTCCTGGTCGGCGCGGCGGTGAACGCGGCCATCGACCGGGTCTGGCCCTCGCTGGCGACCGCCGCCGCCCGCGCGGCGAACGACCGGGTACGGGCGGCCCAGGCGGCGGAGCTGGTCGCCCGGGCGCAGGCGGGGAACCAGGAGGACTGGGACGACGACGAAGACGATGACGACGACGGGAGCGATGTCGGCGACAGCCCCTACATGCCCTCCGAGTTCCCGGAGCGCTGGTCGAAGTTCCTGCCGCCGGACGACGTGAAGTCCAGGCTGCAGCCGAGCCGCGACAAGGAGCCGGAGAAACCGGACCCGGAGAAGCGGGACGAGGGGAAGCAGGACGAGGAGTCCGGCGACTGAGCGGCCCCTACGGCGCGGGTGCGGGTGCGGGCACCGGAGCGGTAGCGGGAGCCGGAACGGCCGGCTCCGCCGGAGCCGCGGGCACCGGCGGTGTCGCAGGCGCCGTCGGCGTCGCGCCGGGGGACCAGGACAGCTTGACCGTCAGATGCCCCTCGACCGCGCTCTTGGCGATCACCGCGCCGGCCTCAGCCGTGATCTTCACCCCGAACTCCAGCTCCACCCCGTCCGGCTTCAGGTCGCCGTCCCGGAAAACCGCCAGGGCGGACTCCGCCGCCGACCGGATCCCCGTCAGCGCACTGTCGAACGTACGCCCGGCTCTGGCCAGGGTGTTGTCGTCGCCCAGCGCCACCAACTGCGCGCCCTGCGTGTGCCGGTCGACCTCGACCGTGACCGTCGCGCCGCTTGCGGTGGTGAACTCCATCAGTGCCGTCATGACCGTCCCCGGGAAGCTGATTCCGTTCGCCGACGAGATTAGCGTGTGAGCCATGGCTGACAGCTACGAAGAGCGGATGTCGCGGTTCGAGGGTGCGATCGTCTGGACGCTGAGCGTGCCGGAGGGATCCACCCATCCGGTGCTGCCCGACGGCTGCATGGACCTGCTCTGGATCGGTGGACGGCTGCTCGTGGCGGGCCCCGACACCCGCGCCGCGACGCCGTCCGCCCCGGCCGGCGGACGGTGCGCCGGCATCCGGTTCGCGCCCGGCACGGCCCCCGCGCTGCTCGGGGTGGCGGCGGACGAGCTGCGCGACCGCCGCGTCGAACTCTCGGACCTGTGGCCGGGAGACCGGGTGCGGGTACTCACCGAGCAGCTTGCCGAGGCCCGCGACCCGGCTGCCGCGCTGGAGGACATCGCGCTGCGCCGGGCGGCCGGGACGGCGCCGCCGGACCCGCTGATGCGGTACGTCGCCGGCCGGCTCGACGCCGGATGGTCCGTCGCGGACACCGCACAGCGGGCCGGCCTGGGCGCCCGCCGGCTGCACCGCCGTTCGCTCGCGGCCTTCGGCTACGGGCCGAAGACACTCGCCCGGATCCTGCGCCTGCAGCGCGCGCTGGCCCTCGTCCGGTCCGGGACGCCGTACGCCGAGGCGGCGGTCGAGGCGGGCTGCACCGACCAGGCGCATCTCGCCCGCGAGATGCGCGACCTGGCCGGCACCACCCTGACCGCCCACCTGGCCCGCCGGGGTCCTTCGTCCGGATCGGGCCGGATCAGGAAGCGGGGGCCGTCGCCTCAGCCGTTGGCGGCGAACAACGACACCGCGCAGCCGTCCGGGTCGAGGACCGTCGCGTAACGCTGCCCCCACACCGCGTCCCACGGCTTCAGATGCCCCCGGTATCCCGCGCCGGTCAGGTCGCCGTACACCGCGTCCACCTCCGCCGGGCTGTCGCACAGGAAGGCCAGCGAGAGACGGTCCCCGCCGGTCGGCGCGGTCCATCCGGGGTCGAACGAGCGCATGACGTCCTCGGTGTCCCACAGCAGCCGCTGGCCGCCCGGGAGCGTCACTTCGACATGGGGTGCGGATTCCGCTCCGGCAGGGATGTCGAGGCCGAGCCGGCGGTAGAAGGTGAGCGATGCGGCCAGATCCGCCGTGACGATGCCGATCGCGTCCATGCGTGGAGTCATGCTCCGACCGTACGCCGGGCCCCGGCACGGGTCTTGTACGAAACGGACACTGCCGGTACGCGGGGCGAGTGCCGCCGGGGGAACCCGGCAGCACCCGTTCGCCACCGCGGCTACGTGGCGTCGGCCGTGCAGTCGGCGGGCGACGTGCCCGGGTCCGTCAGCGCGAGACCGAGCTGGGCGCGTTCGGTGACCCAGCGGCTCGGACGATGGCGCGGATCGCCCGTCGTGCGGTGCAGGGCGCGGTGCAGCTCCAGCATCCGGTCCGCGCCGATCCGGTCGCCCCAGGCCAGCGGACCGACGGGGTAGCCGAGCCCGGTGGTGACGGCGAGGTCGATGTCGGCGGGAGCGGCGATGGAGCGCTCCGCGATCCCCGCCGCGACCGACACGATCGAGGCGAGCAGCCGCTGGGCGACCGAGCCCGCGGTGTCCCGCACCACCGAGACCGCCCACGGCTCCTCGCCCTGTGCCGCGCGGGCCAGCACCGCGCGGGCGTCGCGTGCGGCGGCCGGATCCGCCGCCGGGGTCACGGCCAGCACCCGCCGCCGACCGGCCGAGGGCAGCGGGTCCACGCCGAAGGTGCGCGCCGCCGGCAGCCCGTGTCCGGCGATCTCCCCGGCCACCGCGGTGCCCCAGACCGGAACCAGCACCAGGGCGCCGGCGGACGGGCCCTCGCCGGTCTCGACCACGGCCCCCGCGGCGGTCAGCGCGGTCCGCAGCGCGGCCGCGTCCCGGGCCCGCCCCCCGGTGCCGTGGACGAACACCGGGCGGCCCGCGTCGCCGGTGACCGGCGGCTCCGGAGCGGGGGCGGGCACCTCGGGGCCGTACGCGTACCAGCCGCGCCCGGTCTTGCGGCCGTGCAGCCCGGCCGCCACCCGGTTCGGGGTGAGGTAGGAGGGGCGGAGCCGGTCCGCGTGGCGGAAGCCCTGCCAGACCGAGTCGATCACCGCGGCCGTCACATCCAGGCCGGTGAGGTCCATCAGCTCGAACGGGCCCATCCGCAGGCCCAGTACGTCACGGGCGATCCGGTCGATGTCCGCCGGATCGCCGACCGTCTCCTCCAGCAGCGCGAGCGCCTCGGTCACCAGCCCGCGCCCGGCATGATTGACGAGGAAGCCGGGGGTGTCGGCGACGGTGACCGCGCGATGGCCGCAGCTCTCGACGAGTGCGGTCAGGGCCGGCGGGATCTCCGGGCGGGTGGCGGCGCCGGGCACGACCTCGACGATCTTCATCAGCGGCACCGGGTTGAAGAAGTGCAGCCCGGCCAGGCGTGTCGGGTCCTCCAGCGTCGCGGCGATCCGGGTGACCGACAGGGACGAGGTGTTGGTCGCGAAGACGGTCGTCGCGGGCAGCGCCTTCTCCAGCCGCCCGAACACCTCCGTCTTGGTGTCGAGGTCCTCCCGCACGGCCTCGACGACCAGCTCCACCTCCGGGCCCTGGGCCCACGGGTCGTCGAGCGGGATCAGCCGCTCCAGGGCGGCTGCGCCGCCCTCGGCGGACATCCGGCCCTTCTGGACGGCCCGTTCGAGCATGGACCGTACGAAGTCCACGGCGGCCGTAACGGCCTCCGTACGTACGTCGCACAGCTCGACGGTGTGTCCGGCGGTCGCCGCCCACTGGGCGATGCCGCGGCCCATGGCCCCGGCGCCGACGATCCTGATACGCATGGCGGTTGCGGTCCTCTCGCGGTGTGACATGTGATCCGTCCGGGTCGGCGGGTGTGACATGTGACCTGTCCGGGGTGGCGGGCGTGACATGTGACCTGTCCGGGTCGGCAGGTGTGACATGTGACCTGTCCAAGCCGACGGGTGTCACATGTGACCCGCCCAAGCGAACGGGTGTGACATGTGATCCGTCTCAACGAAGATAGACGCGGCCCGGGTCCACGTCCTCACGCAGCAGCCGGAGTTCGGCCGCGGTCGGCGGCGGGACCGTGCCGACCGTGTCGGCCACCTTCAGCTCCCAGCCCGTGGCCGCCCGCACCTGTTCGACGGTGACACCGGGGTGGACGGCTACCAGGCGGAGCTCCTCGCCGACGCCCGCGCGGGCCAGGATGCCCAGTTCGGTGACGACCCGGGTGACTCCGGCGCCCAGCGGCCGGATGCCCTCGGCCAGTGCCCGGTCCGGGCCGGGAGTGGTGCAGAAGTCCAGGTTCCCGGTGAAGGAGCGTGGGTTGTGGCGGCGCATCACCACGAAGACCTCGCGGGAGTTGGCCATCACCTCGACGCCGCCGCCGGAGCCGGGCAGCCGGACCGAGGGGCTGTCCCAGTCACCGATCACGGAGGTGTTGAGGTTGCCCCACCGGTCGATCTGCGCGGCGCCCAGGAACCCCACGTCGATATGGCCGCCCTGGAGGACGCAGCCGAAGAGCGTGGGCATCGCGAGCACCGCTTCCGCACCGGTGATCAGAACCGCGTCGGCGATGGTCTCCGGCAGGTGCGAGGGGTGCGCGCCGCAGACCCCGGACTCGTACACGACCTCGATCTCCGGGGCGACCGTCAGATGGGCCAGCTCGGTGGCGAGCGTCGGCAGACCGATGCCGGCGAACACGGTGCGGCGCGCGGCCAGTTCGCGGGAGGCGACGACGGAGAGCAGCTCCGAGGAGGTGACGGTGTCCGGTGCGGTGGTGGTCGTGGCTGTTGCGGCTGTCGTGGCTGCCCTGGCCGTCGCGGTCGTCTTGGGCGCGGTCATGGGGTGTTCCCTTTCCTGTTCCGTTTCCGCCGGCCGTGCGGTCCGCCCGCTCACAGCCGCCGCCCGTAGTTCACGGGCAGGCTCAGCGCCTCACCGACCGCCAGGCCCGCCCAGAACTCCTCGCCGAGCCTGTCGACGTACTCCGCGTGATCGGCCGTCCCCAGCACCCATTCCGCCAGCCAGTCCTGGAGCCGCTGCGGATCCTTGCTGATGTGCGACCAGGCACGGTAGAAGGCGTTGTCCCGGTCGTAGTACCCCTGCGCGAAGGAGGGGTGGGCGCCGCGCGGGCAGACGACGACCGCGTCGACCGCGTGGGCGGGGACGAGCGTACGGTTCGGGTCCGAGCGGATCACCTCGTCGTCGACGATCTCCTCCACGACGACGATGGCCTTCTCGGCCGCGTACACCGCCTCGGCCTGGACGCCGGTCAGGCCCCACATCTGGGTGTTGCCGCTGCGGTCGGCGCGTTGGGCGTGGATGATCGTCACGTCCGGGTTGACCGGCGGTACGACGTAGATCTGCTCGGGCTCGCCGTCCGGACCGGGATAGGGCGAAGTGACCTTGCGCATACCGCTGTTGACGGACGGCAGATCGCTTCCGCCGTAACTGCGCAACGGATGGAACGGCAGTCGCTGCGCACCGGCCAGATAGCGGCAGATCATCCCGTAGTGGCTGTACTCCTCGAAGGCGAGCGGCGCGGGCTCTCCGGTCTCGATGCGGCGGCGCAGCTCGCCGAGCGATCCGGCGGAGGAGTTGCCGACGAAGGAGGAGACCAGCCGCGAGACGCAGCCCGCGGCGATCATCTGGTCCACCACGATGTCCGCGGTCATCCGGACCACGGTGAGGTCCCGGCGGCCCTGGCGGATGATCTCGTGACCCGCGGCGGTCGGGACGAGATGGGTGAACCCTTCGAGACAGACGGTGCCGCCGTCGTGGACGAAGGCTGCTATCGCCGCCTTCATCGACATCGTCTTGTCTTTCCGGTCCGTCGTGGCCACGGTGCTCCTCCGGCTCTGCCTGCGCGTCCTGGTAAGCGCGTCGCTCCACCGTGTCAGCGGCTATTGATTGCTGTCCAATACCAAATTAAGGTCGTATCAAGACGCCTTACTAATGAATCGGATCAGTTGGTCCGGTCGACGGGTGTCGGCGAGTGCCGGCGAGCCGGGTTGGCATGCCGGATCGATGAATCCGGCCGATGAATCCGGCTGATGAATCCGGCTGATGAATCCGGCTGATGAATCCGGTCGGCGGCGACCGGTGATCGAAACCGAAGGGGAGCGCGCATGGAGCTGCGTCATCTGTCCGCGTTCGTCGCCGTGGCCGAGGAACTGCATTTCGGACGGGCCGCGAAGCGGCTGCAGATGGCCCAGCCCCCGCTGAGCCAGCAGATCCGCCAGCTGGAGAAGGAGCTGGGCGTCCAGCTCTTCGAACGCAACACCCGGTCGGTGCGGCTCACCAGCGCGGGGGAGTCCTTCCTCCAGCCGGTCCGCACCGTTCTGGACGACCTGGACACCGCGGTGCGCGCCGCGAAGGCGGCGGGCCGCGGCGAGTACGGCCGGGTCACCATCGGCTTCGCGGGCGCCTCCAGCCACGAGACGCTGCCGCACCTCACCAGGGCCGTGCGCGCCGCCCACCCCGCCCTCGAACTGGTCATGCGGGGCCAGACCTACGCCAACGTCGCCCTGGACCGGGTCGCCGACGGCTCGCTCGACCTGGGCTTCGTCCGGCTGCCGGTGAGCCAGCCGGGAGTGGCCTACCGGGTGATCGACGAGGAGGAGCTGGTCTGCGCGCTGCCCTTCGATCACCGGCTCGCCCGGCTGGAGAGCGTCCCCATCGACGTCCTGGCCGAGGAGCCCTTCGTCTCCTTCCCCGCCAACACCGGCTCCACGGTGCGCGACGCGATGGTCGGGGCCTGCGAGGCCGCCGGGTTCAACCCCCGGGTCGTCCAGGAAGCGCCCGACTCGTACACCATCCTGGCGCTGGTCGCCGCGGGTGTCGGCGTCACGCTCACCGTCACCTCCGTCCAGCACATCCAGCAGAACGGACTGGTCTACCGGCCGCTGTCCGGCCCACCGATCCGGCTCCAGGCGGCGCTGGCCTGGCGGGCCGACAATCCTTCCGCCGCACTGCGGGCGGTCCTCGCCGTGGCGGAGGACGCCCTGCCCACGCCGACGGGCCCGGCGGGGGCGTGAACCGCCGTGGGCCGGCGCCGCATTGAGACGCGCCACGTCTTGAACCAGGGCGAACTGGATATTGGACCGACTCAGTCGCCGGGTGCAAGGGTCGGCGGCAAACGCCCTCGCCACCGAAAGGTCACGCCGTGCCCGACCAGCAGCTCGATGTCGTCATCTGTGAACCACTGCGTACCCCCATCGGCCGGTTCGGCGGGGTGTTCGCGCAGCAGACGCCGGCCGTACTCGCCGCACGTGTCATCGCCGAGGTCGTGGCCCGCACCGGTATCGACCCCGGTGCCGTGGACGAGGTGATCCTCGGCCACTCCTACCCGTCCGCCGAGGCCCCCGCCATCGGCCGGGTCGCCGCTCTCGACGCCGGGCTGCCCGAGACCGTCACCGGTTCCCAGGTCGACCGCCGCTGCGGCTCGGGCCTTCAGGCCGTGCTCGACGCGGCGATGCAGATCCGGGCCGGCTTCAGCGAGGTCGTGATAGCCGGCGGAGTCGACGTGATGAGCGCCGCCCCGTACTACACCCACGACGGCCGCTGGGGCATCAAGGGCCCCGGCCTCCAGCTCCACGACTCGCTGGCCCGGGGCAGGGTCACCGCGGGCGGCATCAACCACCCCGTGCCGGGCGGCATGATCGAGACCGCCGAGAACCTCCGGCGCGCATACGGCATCAGCCGCGCCGACCAGGACGCCCTCGCCCTGCGCTCCCAGCAGCGGGCCGGCCGGGCGGCGGCCGAGGGACGGTACGACGCCGAGACCGTCCCCGTCACCGTACGCACCCGCAAGGGCGAGACGGTCGTCACCGCCGACGAGCACCCCCGCCCCGACACCACCGCCGAACAACTCGCCGCGCTGCGCCCGGTCATGGCGAAGTCCGACCCGGAGGCGACCGTCACCGCGGGCAACGCCAGCGGCCAGAACGACGCGGCCGCCGCCTGCCTGGTCACGAGCGCGGCCACCGCCGAACGGCTCGGCCTCACCCCGCTGGTCCGCCTGGTCTCCTTCGCCCGTGCCGGGGTGCCCGCCGCCACGATGGGCATCGGCCCCGTCCCGGCGACCCGGGCCGCTCTGGCCCGTGCCGGACTCGCCCTCGCCGATCTCGACCTGATCGAGCTCAACGAGGCCTTCGCCGCCCAGGTGCTGGCCTGCACCCGCGAACTGGGCCTCGGCGAGAAGGACCACGAGCAGCGGATCAATGTCAACGGCTCCGGCGTCTCCCTCGGCCACCCGGTCGGCGCCACCGGCGCCCGCATCCTCGCCACGCTCACCCGTGAGCTGCACCGCCGCGAGGCGCGGTACGGCCTGGAGACCATGTGCATCGGCGGCGGGCAGGGCCTTGCCGCGATCTTCGAGCGGATCGCGGCCTGAGATCCGGCCGCTGAGATTTCACAGGTGCCACTGAGGTGTCATGGGTGCCGCTGAGGTGTCACAGGTGCAGTGAGACGCGTGACGTCTCACTGCACCAGTAATTCGGTATTGGACCGTTCTAGGTCCCGGCTGGCACCGTAACGCCATCACCCCCCGACGCCGCGGCCCCTCCCCGGTTCACCGACGCGTCCCCACGTGTCCCGAGCACCATCAGGCATTCCCACGCACTGCCACTCAGCGCCACTCAGCGCCAAGCAGTCCCGCAGTGCCTCGCAGTCCCGCGCGGCGACGGGCGTCCCGGGCGACGCCCATTCCCGTCCACTGCCATCTCGTCCCCTGCCATCCGTTCGATCAATGACGTTCACGGGAGCCACCATGAGTGCGTCCACCGCCAGCGCACGAGAGCGCACAAGAGCCGCGAACCGTGCCGGATTCGGTGCTTTCATCGGTTCGACCATCGAATGGTTCGACTTCTACATCTACGGGACGGCGGCCGCGCTCGTCTTCGACAAGGTGTTCTTCCCCGAGCTGGACGGCCCGGTGGGAACCCTGGTCGCCTTCGCGACCTTCTGGGTCGGCTTCCTCGCCCGGCCCATCGGCGGGATCATCTTCGGCCACTACGGCGACCGCCTGGGCCGCAAGAAGACCCTGGTCATCACCCTGCTCATGATGGGCATCTCGACCACCGCGATCGGTCTGCTGCCGAGCTACGCCTCCATCGGCATGGCCGCCCCGATCCTGCTCGTCGCCATCCGCATGGTGCAGGGCATCGGCCTGGGCGGTGAGTGGGGCGGTTCCGTACTGATCGCCTCCGAGCACGCTCCGAAGGGCAAGTCGGTGCTGTACGGGGCGTTCGCCCAGCAGGGCTCGCCGGTCGGCAACACCCTCTCCACCCTGAGCTTCCTCGCCATCAGCCAGCTGCCCGACTCCGCGTTCGTCTCCTGGGGCTGGCGGGTGCCGTTCCTCTTCTCGGCCGCCCTCGTCATCGTCGGGCTCTTCGTCCGGCTGAAGGTCGCCGAATCCCCGGCGATGGCGAAGCTCATCGAGAAGAAGGAGGTCGTCAAGCTTCCGCTGACCGAGGTCCTGCGCACCCAGCCCATGCTGATCGTCCTCGGTATCGGTGCCTGCACGATCGGTCTGTCGGCCACCTACTTCAAGTCGACGTTCGCCCTGTCCTGGGCCACCTCGGCACTCAGCTTCGACCGCAGCTCGTTCCTGACGATCATCCTCGTCGCCAACATCACCCAGATCGTCGTCCAGCCCTTCGGCGCCCTCATCGCCACCCGCATGAAGAGCTGGTCCCGCGCGGTGACCGTGATGCTGGTGCCCGAGCTGATCCTGATGCCGGTGATGTTCCTGCTCATCCGCACCGAGAACTACGGGCTCGCGATGCTCGGCGTCGCCGTCGCCACCATCCCGCACTGCCTCTACTACGCGGCCCTGGCCGGCATGCTCGCCAGCCGTTTCCCGGCCCACCTGCGCTACACCGGAATCTCGCTGTGCTACCAGCTCTGCGGGACGCTGCTCGGCGGCACGACCCCGATCATCGGCCAGTTCCTGCTCAACCGAACCGGCTCGATCACCGCCGTCATCGCCTATGCCGTCTTCCAGGTGGCGCTGACGCTGGGCTGCATGCTCCTGCTGCTCAAGCGCCCCGACCACGACGAGCAGGCCGCCGAGCCCGTCGCCGCGGCACGCACCGCGGCCGCTGCCGTCTGACCCCCGCCCCACGAGAAAGATCTGTCTCCCGCCCCACGAGAAGATCTGTCCCCGCCCCACGAGAAGAGACGAGAGGACGGCCGTCGTGCCGCTGACCGTTGAAGGCATCCCGGAGCTCCTCGCGCTGAACGGGCGCGACCTCGGGCACTCCGACTGGAAGGAGGTCACCCAGGAACTCATCGACGCCTACGCGGACGTCTCCGGGGACCACCAGTGGATCCACACCGACGTCGAACGCGCCGCGTCGGGCCCGTACGGGCGCACCATCGCCCACGGGTACATGGTGCTCAGCTGGGGCATCCCGATGTTCGCCGAGCTGCTCCGGGTCGAGGGGGTGGGCCGCGCCCTCAACTACGGGCTCGACCGGGTCCGCCACCCGGCGCCGGTACCGGTCGGCAGCCGGGTCCGGCTGCATGCCGCGGTCGCCGGGGTGAAGGAGGTCGCGCGCGGCGGTGTGGAGATGGCGCGGGCGTTCACCTTCGAGCTCGAAGGGTCCGCGAAGCCGGCCTGCGTGGCCCGGTCATTGACGCATTTCTACCCGTAGGACGGGCGACGCCCGGGGCGGGGCGGGTGTGGAGGACACCGCTCCGTCCCGGGCTTCCCCCACGGTCCCGCCCCGCCCGTGCGGCCCCGGCCTCAGCCGGTGGCCGTCGTGCGCGGGGCCGCGTCCCGCTCCGCAGCCGTCACCGCGAGATGGTCCCGCTCGGCGTCCGGGTCGGTGAGCCGGTTCAGCCGGGCCGGTACGTCGAACCCGACCAGCAGCACCACGATCACCGTGCCCGCGAAGGTCAGCACGGCCAGCGCCTGCCCCAGATCCATGCCGGACGCCAGATGCGCCCCCAGCACCGGAGCCACCGCGCCGCCCAGTGCCCCCACGTTGTACGTGAAGCCGAGCGCCGCGCCCCTGCTCGCGGTAGGGAAGTGCCCGCCGATGTAGCGGGGCAGCAGCCCGGAGATGCCGAAGCTGGTCGCCTGGAGCAGGAAGAGCAGGATGCCGAGCAGCAGCAGGTTGTCGTGCACGGCGAAGACCGGGTAAACGAACGCCAGCGACGCGAGCAGGGTCAGCGCGTACGCCTTCTTCGCACCGATCCGGTCACCGAGGAAGCCCGCGGTCCAGCAGCCGACCATGGTCCCGAAGCCCGCGAAGTACAGGACGTCGGTGACCTGGTCGGTGGAGTAGCCGAGTTCGGTCTTCAGATACGTGGGCAGCAGCGCCTGGATCGGCCACGAGTACAGGAACGCGAAGAACAGCGTCACGATCATCGACAGGTAGAGCACCCAGCCGCGCTTCCCGCCCAGCTGCACGGCGAACGCGGCGAGCGTCAGCCCGGCGACCACCGAGAGCACCGGAACCGCCCCGGCCCCGCCCGGGGTGAAGACCAGGAAGAGCGAGACGGTGGCGACGACCACCAGGACCGTATTGACCGCGGCCCGGCCCCGGGTCGAGAACAGCGGCCGGAACGGATTGGGCCTGGCGCCCTTGTCCGCGACGCTCTCCGTCCACTCCTCGGCCTCCGGCAGCGCCCGCCGCATCCACAGCGCGATGGCGATCGGGATCAGGCCGAGGTAGAACATCCACCGCCAGCCGAGCGAGGGCACCACCCAGTTGTAGACCTGCGCGGCGAGCACCGAACCGACCGAGAAACCGGAGATCAGGAAGCCGCTGGCCCGGCTGCGGAGCCTGGCCGGCCAGCTCTCCATGACGTACGTGGCGCTGGCGCTGTACTCACCGGCCATGCCCATGCCGATGGCCAGCCGGGCGGCGAACAGGCTCTGGTAGTTCCAGGCGAATCCGCAGGCGAAGGTGCCGAGCGAGTAGAGCAGGATGCTCAGGACCATGGAGAGCTTGCGGCCGTACCGGTCGCCGATGGCGCCGAGCACCGCACCGCCCAGCCAGCGGGTGATGAAAGCGCCGGAGATCAGGCTGGCGGCCTGCACCGTGCTCAGCCCGAAGTCGTCACTGATCTCGGTGAGCACGAGGGTGATCAGCACGAAGTCGAAGCCGTCGAGGACATAGCCGATCCAGGCGGCGAGGAACGACTTCCACTGGGTGCCGCTCACTTCTCGGTACCAGCGGAGCTTGGCGGGTGATGTGGTCTGCACGGTGACTCCAGGATGCGGGACGGCGCTCGTCGTCGGGCGGCCGCTCCGCGTGGTGGGGGCGGGTCAGGGCCGGGCGATGCCCGCCACGAAGCGGGCGGTCAGGGCGGTGGGTGCGGTGATGGCGGTGCCGACGACGACGCTGTGCGCGCCGCGTGCCAAGGCCTGGGCGGCGTCCTCGGGGGTGTTGATACGGCCTTCGGCGACCACGGGTACGTCGATCGCGGCGGCGAGCGCGGCGACCAGGCCGAGATCGGGACCGGACTGTTCCGGCGTGCCCGGTACGTAGCCGGAGAGGGTGGTGGAGACGAAGTCGGCGCCCTGCCCGGCCGCGGTGATGCCCTCCGCCAGCGTGGCGACGTCGGCCATCACCAGCGCACCGGCGCCGTGCACCGCCGCGACCAGCTCGGCGAAGGTGGAGCCGTCCGGGCGCGGCCGGTCGGTGGCGTCGGCGGCGACGACGTCGGCGCCGGCCTCGACCAGTGCGAGGGCGTGCCGGACGGTCGGGGTGATGTAGACGCCGACGTCACCGTCCTTCCACAGGCCGATGACCGGCAGATCCACGGCCTCGACGATCGCGGCGACGACCTCCGGCTCATTGGCGCGGATCGCGGCGCCGCCGCCGGCGACGGCCGACCGGGCGAGCCGGACGAGGGTGCCGGTCTCCCGCATCGGGTCGCCGGGGGGTGCCTGGCAGGACACGATCAGCCTGCCCCGGAGGGAGGCGGCCAGTTCCTGAGCGGTCATCGAAGGACTCCCTGGTGGTGGAGGGGAAGTGTGGTGGTCAGGGCGGCGGCGCCGAGCACCGCCGCGTCGGCGCCGTACAGGGGCGCCCGGGGCAGGAGCCCGCGCAGCGGCGGCATCAGTTCCGCGGTGAAGGCGGCGGTCAGGGCGTCCCCGTACAGCGGGCCGATCCGCGGCACACCGCCGCCGACGACGACCCGGTCGGGCCCCAGCGCGTTGGCGAGCCCGCCGAGCACCCTGCCGGTGGCGGCGGCGCCGGTGGTGATGGCGCGGACGGCCGCCGGGTCGCCCTGCCCGGCGCGGGCGGCGACGGTTTCGAGCCGGTCCGCGCGGGCGCCGGCCAGCCGCTCGTAGTGGGCGGCGATGCCGGGCCCGGAGGCGATGACCTCCAGATGCCCGGTCGCGCCGCAGGTGCAGGCCAGTCCGGCGGCCTCGGGGCTGGACAGGTGGCCGAGGTGCCCGGCCAGCCCGGAGGCGCCGTGCAGCATCCGCCCGTCCACGGCGACCGCGCCGCCCACTCCCGTACCGACGGCCACGAAGAGCAGCGAGCCGCCCCCCGGGTGCCGCGCGGTCAGCGCCGCGAGTTCCGGTCCGGCCGTGGCGCGTACGTCGTTGTCGCAGGCCACCGGGTATCCGGTCCGGTCCGCCAGGCCGGTGCCCAGTGCGGTGCCGGCCCAGCCGAGGATGGAGTCGGTGGCGCTGGTGACCATGCCGGTACGCGGGTCGACGACCCCGGCCGCCGCGACGCCGAGCGCCGTGGCCAGCCGTCCGGGATCGACGGCCGCGGCCGCCCCGGCGAGCGCGTCCAGCACGGCCGCCGCGCCGTCCCGGGCCGGTGTGGGCCGGGTGTGCCGGGCCAGTACCGTGCCGTCCGGGCCGAACAGCGCGGCGGCGATCTTCGTACCGCCGAGGTCGAGCCCGATCACCGTGGCACCGGTGCCACCGGCGGCCGGCCGGAAGCGGTCGTCGCTCATCGGACCGGCGGCAGACCGGCGGCGCGCAGGCGCTCGGCGACCCGGGCGACGGACTCGGCGCCGAGCTGGATCTGCGGGAACGCCGTGTCGCCGCAGTCGATGACGCCGAGCAGGTGGAGCGCAGCCTTGAACGAGCCGAGCGCCGAGGAGCTGCGGCCCATGTCCGCCTCCGGGCCGACGTCGACCATGGCGAACAGCTCCACCAGCCGCTCCTGCTCCTCGGCGGCCAGCTCCCAGTTCCCGGCCCGCGCGGCGTCGTAGAGCCGTACGTATCCGGCCGGGTCGACATTGCCGATGCCGGGCACCACGCCGTCGGCCCCGGCCAGCAGGACGGCGTCCACGGTGAGTTCGGATCCGGTGAGGATGCTGAACCGGGGCGCCGGGCCGTCCGCGCGGCCGTTGCGGCCACCGAGCTCGACGATGAGACGGCGCAGTCCGCCCTCGTCGCCGCTGCTGTCCTTGAGGCCGGCCAGCGTGCCGTCCTCGGCGAGCTCGCGCACCAGCGCGGGGGAGAGCTTGCTGTGCACGGCGACCGGGATGTCGTACGCGAACAGCGGCAGGTCGACCGCCGCGCGCAGCCGCCTGAAGTGCTGGGCGATCTCCTTGCCGTGGGTGCGGGTGTAGAACGGCGCGGTCGCGACCAGGGCGTCGGCGCCCAGCCCGGCGGCGGCCCTGGCGTGTTCGACGACCCGGGCGGTGGTGGTGTCGATGACACCGGCCAGCACCGGAACCCTGCCGTCGGCCGCCCCGACCACGGTCGTCAGCGCCGTGGCGCGCTGCTCGTCGGTGAGGTAGGCGACCTCGCTGGTGGACCCGAGCGCGAACAGCCCGTGCACACCGCCGTCGACGAGGTGCTCGACGAGGCGGGCGAGGGATGCGGTGTCCACCTCCCCCCGGGGGTCGAGCGGGGTGCAGACGGGCGGGACGACGCCGCGCAGCGGTGAGGTCAGTGACATGGTGACGGGCTCCAGTCGGGTCGATGCTCGGTCGAGGGTTCGCGCGCAGGCTCGGTCGACGCGCCGGTCCGTGCCCGGAAAGGCTGCACCGACCGAGAGGTGAGACGTAAGATGTCCTATGTCCGGCTCACCTTAAACAGATGCTCCTGTGAACGGTCAAGGGGCAATCGCACCTCGGGAGGTTGTTGTGGCGCGCCCCACCATGGCTCAGGACATAGAGCGCCGGGTCAAGGAGCTGATCCTGGAACGGAGGCTCGCCCCCGGCGACGCACTGCCCACCGAGGCCGAGCTCATGGAGCTCTTCGGGGCCGGCCGGGTCTCGGTGCGCGAGGCCCTCAAGGCGCTCCAGGCCGTCAACGCCGTGGAGATCCGCCGGGGCTTCGGGACCTTCGTCGGCTCGCTCTCGCTGTCCGCCTTCGCCGAGGGGCTCGCCTTCCGCGCCGCGGTCCGTCACCGGCAGGGCGAGCCGGGCCTCTTCGAGCTGATGAAGGTCCGGGAGGCGCTGGAGGCCGGTCTGGTCGGCGCCGTCACGGCCGGCATCCCCGACGAGGACCTCGACGTGCTGCGCGGACTTGTCGCGAGGATGGAGACCGAGGCCCGCGACGGCGGCCGGGTCGCGCGCTCCACCGACCGCGCCTTCCACCTCGCGCTCTACGCCTCGCTCGACAACCACCTGCTCAGCGAGGTGCTCGACGCGTTCTGGGCGGCCATGGACCGGGTGCGCGAGGACCTCGACGACGGCCATCAGGACCCGGTGGCCACCTGCGTCCAGCACCGCGAGATCGTCGAGGCGGTCGCCGCGGCCGACGGCGAACGAGCGGTCCGCGCCATGCGCACCCACTTCGACGGCATCCGCACCCGCCTGGAACCGCCCCCGGCCCGGTAGCCGGGCGCGCCCGCCCGGGAGCCGTCGCCGAACCCGCGACCGTCCCCGGTCCCGTGACCGTCCCCGGCCCCGTGACGGCGCCCGCCCTCCTACCGCCCCGGCGTCGCCCCGGTGATCGCCGTGACGGCCATCCGTACCGCCCGGTCCGTCACCGCCGCGGCGTCGTCGCCGTTCTCGATCGCGGTTGTCGCCGCGTTGACGATTCCCTGGAGGAGCAGGGCCGTGCGTCGCGGATCCTCCTCGCCCAGCTCGGTCAGCGCGCCGATCAGCGGGGTGAGCAGCTCCCGGTGCGCCCGCACCGCGCTCTCCCGCACCACTGCCGCGTCCCGGACGCCGGCCAGCGCCCGGGCGATCCGGTGCTCCCCGCCGCGCACGAGCTCCAGCTGGGACGACACATAGGCGGCGATCTTCTCCTCGGGCGTGCCGGCCGCCGACATGCCCGCGCGGATGGCGTCCGTCCAGCGGGGCATCGCGTCCTCGACGACCGCGGCGAGCAGCTCGGGGCGGCCGGGGAAGTACTTGTACAGGCTGTTGCGGGCGAGGCCCGTCGCCCTGGCGACCGCGGTGAAGGTCACGGCCTCGGCGTCGCCGCCCTCCAGCAGTTCGCGCGCCGCCCGCACCAGGGCCAGCCGCTGCTGGGCGTGGTGCTCGGCGACGGTGGCGGCTCTGATCCTGGGCACCGGCCCAGTCTAGAAGCCCCGGCACACCTCCGACCCCACTTGGCGACACCGCGTCCCCATCATCTATGTTGGCGACGCACCGTCCCTAACATCGATCCATCGAAGGGAACCACCCGTGTTCCTCGCTCTGCTGGAGCTGCGCGCCGCCCGAGGGCGCTTCCTGCTCATGGGGTCCGTCGTGGTGCTCGTCGCCGCACTCGTCGGCATCGTCTCCGGCTTCACCACCGGCCTGGGTGACGACACCATCTCCGCGCTGCGCCGCCTCCCGGCCTCGCAGCTGGTCTTCTCCTCGGACGCCCGGTCCGACCAGTTCGCCCGCAGCCTCATCGACGAGAGGACCGCCGCCGCCTGGCGCGCGGACGCGGGCACCGACACGACCCCGCTGGGCGTCGCCATCACCCGCGGAACGACGAACCGCGGCGCCGAGGTCGACCTCGCCGCCTTCGGCGTCGAGCCCGGCTCCTTCCTCAACCCCTCGGCCACCGACGGCGACGGCCTCACGGACGGGAAGCCGGACAGCATCGTGATGTCCGCCGAACTCGCCGACGAGGGAGTACGCGTCGGCGACACCCTGATCATCGACCGGCTCGGCATCGAACTGCGCGTCGTCGGGCTGACCGAGCGCTCCGCCTACGGTCATGTGCCCGTCGCCTACGTCCCGCTGAGGACCTGGCAGCGCATCCGCTTCGCCACCCCCGGCACCCCGGCCTCCGCCACCGCCACGATCCCCGGCCAGTTCAGCGCCCTGGCCCTGCGCACCCCGCCCGCCAAGACCTCGGCCGCCACCCTCGACGCACGGCACTCCACCACCACCCTCACCAAGGAGAAGGCATACGAGGCGGCCCCCGGCTACACCGGCGAGCGCGTCACCATGACCTCGATCCAGGTCTTCCTCTACCTGATCGCCCCGCTCGTGGTCGGCGCCTTCTTCGCCGTGTGGACCGTGCAGCGGCAGCCCGAACTCGCCCTGCTGCGCGCACTGGGCGCCTCCCGCCGGCGGCTCCTGGCCCACACCGTGCTCCAGGCGGCCCTGGTGGTCGTCCTCGGCACCGTGGCGGGTGCCGTGCTCGCCGGAGCGGTCGGGCTGCTGGTCGGCGAACAGGTGCCGTTCAGCCTGCCCGCCACCACCCTCGCCGGCACCATGTGCACCGTCGTGGCCGTCGGCCTCGCGGGCACCGTCCTGACCCTGCACCGGGTCACCCGAGCCGACCCGCTGACCATGCTGGGAGCCAACCGATGAGCCTCGAACTGACCGGCGTCACCGTGGAGTTCGGCAGCCCCGACGCCCGTACCACCGTCCTCGACGGCCTCGACGTCACCTTCGGACCCGGCCGCATGACGGCCCTCGTCGGCCCGTCGGGCTCCGGCAAGTCGACGCTGCTCGCCGTCGCGGGCGCGCTGCTGCGGCCCACCGCCGGGCAGGTCCTGCTGGACGGCGAGAACCTCGCCGGGCTCGGCGACGCACAGCGCGCCAGGGCCCGCCGGGAACGGATCGGCTACATGTTCCAGAGCGGCAACCTGCTCTCCGGGCTGGCCGCCGTCGACCAGCTGCTCGCCGCCGTGTACATCGGCGGCCGACGTCCCCGCGCGCACCGGACCCGCGCCGAGGAGGCCCTGACCCGGGTGGGCCTCGGCCACCGCCTGCGCCACCGCCCCGAACAGCTCTCCGGCGGCGAACGCCAGCGGGTCGCCCTGGCCCGCGCGCTCCTCCTCTCCCCGAAGCTGCTGCTGATCGACGAACCGACGGCGGCCGTCGACCGCTCGCAGGCCGGTGAACTGGCCGCGCTCCTCGCCGAACGCACCCGCCAGGACGACTGCGTCACGGTCGTCGCCACGCACGACCCGGCCGTGGCCGAGGCCGCCGACCGGGTCGTGGACATGGCCGCGCTCACCGCCGACGCGACCCGGTCCGCACCGTCCGGCCGCTGACCCCTTCCGCTGCCGCCGGACCCGCCCCTACCGCCGCCGCTGGACGCTGCCGAACAGATAGCTGTCGTCGCCGTCCAGCGCGGCTCGGCCCAGCGCCGCCACCTCGGCGGGCCCCATCGCCGGCCAGTCGGGCGCGTTCTCGACCAGCGCGCGCCCCAGCCTGCGGCCGAGGCCGACCAGACGGGCCCCCTCGGCGGAGCGCTCGTCCGCGTACCGGCGCAGGGCCTCGGCCGTCGTGGCGGAGGCGCGCAGCGACCGCTCCAGACACAGCGCGTCCTGGAGCGCCTTGACCGCGCCGCTCGCGGTGTGCGGCCGGGTCACGCTCGCCGCGTCGCCGGCCAGCACGAAGGGAGGTTCCGCCGCCCGGGGCACCACGAAGTCGGCCACCGGGTGGAGCGCCTGGGAGGTGTGCTCGCCCCGGGCGACGATGTCGGCCCACTCGGCGGGGAAGTGCTCCTCGGCGATGTCCCGCACGTACGCGGCGGAGACCGGGGTGTACGGCGCCGTTCCGGCGTGCGGGGGAGAGGCGTAGACGGCGTACGCCAGCAGCCGCGAGCCCGCGGCCGCTCCCGGGATCAGATAGAAGACACCGTGCCCGCCGGGGAAGCCCAGGGTGACCCAGGAGCTCTCCAGCAGCTCCAGCTGCGCCGGATGGTCGCGGAGGGCGGCGGCCGGAATCGTGCCCCGCCAGACCAGATACCCGGCGGGAACCGGCCGCACCTCGGGTGCGACCAGCTCGCGGGTGACGGACCGGTGCCCGTCCGCCCCGACCACGAGGTCGTACTCCCGCTCGTCGTCCGCGGTACGGATCACGGCGCCGCCGGAGGCCGTGCGCCCGACGGAGGCGACGGGCCGCCCGCGGTGGTAGGCCCCGCTCCCGGCGCCGGCGCGCAACGCCCGCCACAGCAGTCCCCAGTTGCAGGGTGTCACCGGGGCCTGCTGCCGGGCCAGTTCGCGCGCCGACCGCCGCCCCGGTGCCCGTGCCAGCCAGACCCGGGTGGCGACCGGGGTCGTGGGCATGTCCGCGCCCAGATACCCGCCCGCGACCAGCTCCCGGTGGAGCGGCGGCGGGATGACGATGCCGAACCCCCGGTCCTGCAACTCGCCGTCGCTGCGCTCGTGGACGGTGACGTCCGCCCCCGCCCGCGCCCCCGCGATCGCCATCGCGCAGCCGGCGATGCTGCCGCCGACCACCCCGATGCGTAAGCCTGTCACTGCCACCGCGCTACCACCTGTTCTGACGCTCCGGGAGGTGCTGAACGCCCTCATCGTCGCACCCGGTCCGGCGCGGGGCGGGGACACGCGGCACCTCCCGGAGGTCCGGCGCGTTACGGAGCCACGGTCACCGTCGAGCTGCCGGACGCCTGCTTGCCGTTCGCCCGGTACGTGGCGGTGAGCGGGACACTGCCCGAGGCGCCGGCGGCGACCGTCACCGGGACCTTCACATTGGCCCCCTGGCCCGGGGCGAGCGCCGGGACCGCGACCTGGCTCGTCGTCCATCCGCCGGGCACCGTGAGATCCATGGTGCCCCGGTCACGGCGCACGTCCATCCGGTTGACCACCCGCACCGTCACCTCGGCGGACGTGCCCGCCCCGAGCGTCGCGGGCGGGGTGATCGTGATGTCGGCGCAGGTGCCGCCGAGCCACTTCAGGTCGAAGGACGCGTAGGTGATGTGCTGGTAGTCGGCCCGCTCGTAGAGGAGTCCGAGACGGCCGTCGGGCAGCCGGGTGAGCGTCGAGTAGGCCGCGGCACCGGGGTCGACGACCTTCCGGATCGGCCAGGTCCTCCCGTTGTCGCAGGACATCTTCACCGTGAGGTTGCGTCGCGCGGAGGCGTCCTCCGTGTTGCTGAACAGCAGCCAGGACGACTGCGGGTCCGACGGCGCGGCATCGGGGGCGTACCGCATCACCGAGGCGTTGTTCGCCGGGTCGGTGAGCCCGGTGTCCTGGGTGAACGGGGTGTAGTTGACGCCGCCGTCGGTGGAGTACGCGATCGTCCGGTACGGCTTCGAACGGTTGTTGAGCATGACCCTGCCGTCGGACAGCTCGACGGTCTTGTTCTCGTCGCCGCCGGGACCGACCGGATTGCCCATCTTCCACGTCTCGCCGTGGTCGTCGCTGTAGGCGCTGGCCGCGTGGTTGGCGCCGTTGATACGGACGGCGTACTGCTGGATCAGCCGGCCCTTGTACGGGCCCCGGCGCAGTTGGATGCCCTCGCCGGAGGCCGCGAACATGCCCGCCCAGGCGGGGTTCTTGATCTGCTTGGTGATACGACGGTGGGTCCAGGTCACTCCGTCGTCGTCGGAGTAGCTGTAGTCGGCCTGGAGGACATTGGGGTCGCTCTCGTCGTTGCCGGTGCCCGAGCCGAAGAAGCCCTGGTTCACCGAGGCCGCGTAGAACAGGAAGATCCGGCCGGTGGTGCGGTCCACGAGCAGGCTCGGGTCGCCGTAGCCCTTGGGCGCGGCGTCCTTGCGGACCACCTGCTGCGGCTGCCATGTCACACCGTTGTCCATGCTGCGGCGCAGCACGATGGAGATGTTGCCCGGCAGGTCGCCGAGGGTGGGGCGGGCGTCGTAGGCCGCGAGCACCGTGCCCTTGACCGAGGTGGTGAGCGCCGGGATGCGGTAGTGGGGCGAGCCCACTCCGTCGACGGTCAGGTCCTGCGAGGTCAGCTGACCGGGGGCGGGTGAGGCGGCCTGGGCGGTACCGGTCGCGGTGACCACCAGCATGGCGGCGCTGAGCAGGGCGACGGAGACTTTTCGCTGCATGGACGAGCTCTCTTCTCGGAAGGGGGATGTGCTTCTTGGAAGGGAAAGCGCTTCTCACGAGGGAAAGCGCTTCTCGCGAGGGGAGGGGCTTTGTGCGAGGGGGGCTTTTTGCCCAGGCGGACGGGTGGACAGGCGGGCAGGCGGACGGGCGGACGGGCCGGGGACGGGGTGCGGGTCGGCGCGCGGACTCTCACGCGCCGCTATGGGACGCGTAGCGAGCAGACCCGGCTGCCCGGGTCGAAGACCCGCAAGTCCTTGATCATCTTCAGTGCGAGGCGGTGGTGGCCCCGCTCGTCGGAGTGGAGCCCGTCACTGAGCAGCGACAGCGGGACCTGGCCGCCGTTGCCGTTCAGCCAGTTGTTGTAGTGGTCCACGAACACCACGTTCCGCGCCGCCGCGACCTCGCCCATCACCTGCGCGTACCGCGAAAGCCCCACCCGGCCGGGCCACTTCGCCGGAGCGACCGGATTGGGCGACTGGAGCACCGGAACCGGCGAGCCGGGCAGCGCCCGCACCGAGCCGATGGCCTGCCCGGATCGGCGAGGTCGGGACGGGGGCTGTGTGCGACCAGTTCGGCCTCGCCCAGCACCCGGTCCCAGACCGCGGCCCGCTCGATGGTGCCGGTGCAGAACCATTCGCCGCCGGGGTGGTCGCTGTCGAGATTGCGGCCGAGAGCGAGTGCGCCCAGCCCGGAGACAGCGGCGAAGAAGGGGCGCCGCGCCGTCTCGAACACGGCGCGTCCGCCGGCGTGGAGCCGGGTGCCGGAGGCGTCGACGGTGACCGCGACGGTATGAAGCAGACCGTCGTCGTAGCGTGTCCTGGTCATGACATTGATCAGCACCGCGCCCTTCTCGCGTACGGAGAACTGAAGGGCGCCGCCGCTCAGGTTCAGCGTGATGTTGGAGGAGGGCTCGGTCGGATCGGAGGCGCTGAGCAGCGTCATCGCCTCGTTGTGGCTGGTGGTGCGGAAGGTGACCAGGATGGTCCCCGCGGTGAGCGGGGCGAGTGCGCCGACCCGGTTCGACAGGTCGACGTACTCGCTGCCGTCGAGGTCCACGGAGGTGTCGTGGTCCAGGAGCGGATCGCCGCCCGGATCCCCGCCCGGAGCGGCGGCGAAGGCGTGGCCGCCGAACGGGGCGCTCAGGGCTGCCGCGCCGGCGGCGAGAAGCATGGATCGTCTGCGCACGGAAGGTGCCTCCGGTCAGGAGTGGCCGGCCCGCCCCGACGGCGGGCCTGCGAACAGGGAACGCACCCAGGCCAGTTGCTCCCGCTGCTGATACGCCGTGCCGCCCTCGTGCCCGTTGAACTCGTAGACGCGTACGTCCTTGGGCCCCGCGTAGTGGTTGTACGCGGTGAAGCAGGTGGAGGGCGGACAGATCTCGTCCATCATCGCGATCGAGAACAGCGCGGGAGCGGTGGCGCGGGTGGCGAACAGCGCCGCATCGAAGAACGACAGGGTGGTGAAAGCCGTCCCGGTGCGGTCGCGGTGGAGCTTCAGGTACTCGGCGATCTCGGTGAACGGCGGCCGGCCCGAAATCTCCGCACCGCGCCGGAAGTTGCAGAGGAACGGCACATCCGGCATCACCCCGGCCAGCCCCGGCACCAGCCCCGACACCGCCAGGGCGATCCCGCCGCCCTGGCTGACCCCGGTCACGACGATCCGGTCCGGATCGACCGCAGGGTGCTCGCGCACCGCCTCGACGCAGCGCACCGCGTCGGTGAACACCCGCCGGTAGTAGTACGTTTCGGGGCTCTCGATGCCGCGGGTGAGGAAGCCGGGTACGGTGCCGGCCGCCCCGGCATCCGTATCGGCGGTGGAACCGCCCGCGGCCGACCAGCCCTGGCCGCGGGTGTCCATGATCAGGTGTGCGTGACCGGCGGACGCCCAGAGCGTGTTCTCGTGCGGGAGGCCGCGGCCACGCCCGTACCCGAGGAACTCGACCACGCAGCCCAGCGGTTCGGTGGCCCCGGCCGGTAGGTGCAGCCAGCCGTGGACCGGATGTCCGGCGAAACCGGGCAATGTCACATCGTACGTATGGAACTGGGTGAGCCCGGTGTCCACAGGCGCGAACACCGGCTTCAGCGCCGGCCCCAGTACTGGCCCCAGTGCCGGCTTCAGCACCGGCTTCGGCACCGGACCGCCGGCGGCGGGCACCTCGCTCAGGGTGCTCGACCAGAAGGCGTCGAAGCCGTCCGGAACCGGCAGTTCGGGCCGGTAGTCGCGGCAGTCCGCGAGCGAGAGGTCCGTCAACGGCATGGAGGTGCCCTCCTGGGAAGCGCCGGGGTGTGAACGCCGGACATCGAGACAGAAGACGTCAGATGTCCTGGCGGCACACGGACCCTAGGCAGTCATCGCGATGGCCGTCAAGGGCCCGGCCGGCGGATCACGGGCCGGGGTCGGTGGCACCGGCCCGCCGGTCAGTCCAGGGCGCTGTCGCGGGCGCGGGCCTCGGAGATCCGGCGCCTGACCGGGGCGTAGTGCTCGCCCAGCGCCTTCATGAAACCGGTGATGTCCCCGGCCCGTGCGGCGTCCACGATGTTCTGGTGGGCCGCGATCGTCGCCATCTCGTCGGCGTGCGTGAACCCGTCGAGATGGGGCGCGACGATCGTGTACACGTCCCAGAAGGCCATCGAGAGCTGGCCGATCAGTTCATTGCCGAGCGGTGCCACCAGCAGCGCGTGGAACGCCCGGTCCGCCTCGACGAAGCCGTGCCCGTCCTGGGCGCCGGTCCTGCGCATCGTGGTGACCAGGCCGTCCAGCCTGTCGAGCTGCTCCTCGCTGAGCAGCGAGACGATCCGGTCGGCCATCCCGCGCTCGAAGAGCTCGCGTACGTCGACGAGGTCGGCCATCACCTGGAAGTCGTCGTCGGGGGAGAGCAGTCCGCGGAAGGTCAGGCTCTCCACCAGGGCCGACAGGCTCAGCCTGCCCACGTACGTGCCGTGCCCGTGCCGCACCTCCACGATGTCCAGCGCGGCGAGGATCTTGACCGCCTCGCGGACGCTGGAGCGGCTGGCGCCGAGCGCCTCGCACAGGGCCGGCTCGGTGGGCAGCGGATCCCCGGGGCGAAGGCGCTCTTCGAGGATGTAGCGCTTGATGCCCTCGACCACTTCCTGCCGGAGCAGCTGCCGGCCGGGCTTCGCACCGGACATATGTGAACTCCCCACCTCTTGACCCCTCTCGATTGTCCAGCTACGTTCCCACGCTATCAAGGCATCAGACATCTGACGTCCGATGCCTGGGGTTCTCGATCCCTCGCGATCCTGTCTCCCGCCACCCCGTTCCCCGCCAGAACCCCCTCACGTTCCACCTTCGACGTCCCTGGAGGACCCGTGCCCGAGCTGAGACCAGCCGGTGTCGAGCGCCGCACCTTCCTGCGATACACCGGCACCATCGGTGCCGCAGCCGCCATCACGGCGAGCCTTTCCGCCTGCGGCGGCCCGTCGTCGACCGCCGACGGCACGGCGGACAAGGGCAGCGGCAGCGGCCTGATCGAGGCCGGTCTCTCGTACCCGCTGTCCACCGGTTTCGACCCGATGATCACCTCGGGCGCCACCCCGTACGCCGCCAATATGCACATCTTCGAAGGCCTCGTAGATCTCGATCCGGCAACACTCGTGGCCCGTCCCGCACTTGCCACCGAGCTGCCGAAGAAGATCAACGCCACCACCTACCGGGCCACGCTCCGCAAGGGCGCGACCTTCCACGACGGATCGCCGGTCACCGCCGACGACGTGGTGTTCAGCTTCGAACGCATCCTGGAGCCGAAGAACGCCTCGCTCATGGCACAGTTCGTGCCCTTCATCGACACGGTGAAGGCCGTCGACGCCGGCACGGTCGAGTTCAAGCTGAAGTACCCCTTCGCACTCTTCCCGTCCCGCATCGCCGTGGCCAGGATCGTCCCGAAGAAGATCGTCGGGCCGGACCCCAAGGCGTTCGACGCCAAGCCGGTCGGCTCGGGACCGTACCGGTTCATCGAGGCGACCCGCGAGGACAAGATCGTCTTCGAGGCGTACGACAAGTACAACGGCCCCCACCCGGCCAAGGCGAAGAAGATGATCTGGCGGCTGATGTCCGACCAGTCCGCCCGCGTCAGCGCCATGGAGTCCGGCCGGGTCCAGGCCATCGAGGACGTCCCCTACATCGACGTCAAGCGCCTCGCCGGCGCCTCGAAGACCGAGTCCGTGCAGTCCTTCGGCCTGCTCTTCCTGATGTTCAACACCGCCGACAAGCGGTTCGCGGACAAGCGCGTGCGCCAGGCGCTGCACTACGCACTGGACACCGAGAAGATCATCTCGACGGCGATGGTGGGCAACGCCGCGGCCGCCACCGGGTACGTTCCCGCCACCCACCCCGACT
Source organism: Streptomyces sp. CLV115 (assembly GCF_038448545.1). Classification (NCBI taxonomy): domain Bacteria; kingdom Bacillati; phylum Actinomycetota; class Actinomycetes; order Kitasatosporales; family Streptomycetaceae; genus Streptomyces; species Streptomyces sp. CLV115. The sequence continues at coordinate 16,091 of NZ_JBCEWQ010000025.1, read as the reverse complement.
ACCACAAGGCCGCCACGGTCTACACCCACGACATCGCGAAGGCCAAGAAACTGCTCGCCGACGCGGGTGTCGAGAACCTCTCCTTCACCGTCCTCACCACCGACACCGGCTGGGTCAAGGACATCGCCCCGCTGCTGAAGGAGAGCTGGGAGGCGGCCGGCGTCAAGGTCACCCTCGACATCGCCCAGTCCCCGGCCCAGTACGCAAAGGTCGACAAGGGCGCCTTCGAGGTGCTGGTCGCCCCCGGCGACCCGTCCGTCTTCGGCAACGACGCCGACCTCCTGCTGCGCTGGTTCTACTACGGCTTCTGGCCCGAGAGCCGTTACGGCTGGGGCAGGTCCGCGGCGTACAAGAAGGTCAGGCAGACGCTCGACAAGGCCGCCCAGGCTGCCGACGAGGCCAAGCGCAAGGAACTGTGGGGCGAGGTCACCGACCTGGTCGCCGACGAGGCCGCGCTCTACCCGATCCTCCACCGCAAGCTGCCCACGGCATGGAACGAGAAGGCCCTGCCCGGCTTCAAGCCGCTGCCCACCACGGGCCTCTCCTTCCTGGACGTCAGCCGCGCCTGACCGAAGCGCACAGGTCACCGGTGACATGTCATTGCTGCGACAGGCCACCGGTGACAGACCACCGGTGACACGTCACCGCTGTGCCATGTCACCGCTGCGCCATGTCACCGAGCCCCCGCACTCCGGACGCCGCTCCCGTGACACGTCACAGGTGGCCGACAGACCGGTCCGACACCCGGCGCCCCGCCCTCCGTGCCAGGACCGCCAGACCGCCCAACCGCAAGGAACCCGACGATGGTTGCTTTTCTCCGGCTCGCGCTGCGTCGCGTCGCGATGATGCCGGTGATGATCCTCGGCATCGCGCTGCTCGTCTTCGTGGTGCTGCAGTTCTCGCCGGTCGACCCGGCCTTCAACGCGCTCGGGGAGAGCGCCACCCCCGAGGCCCGAGCGGCCTTCGCCGAGGCCAACGGCCTCAACGACCCGCTTCCGGTCCGGTATTTCCACTTCCTCGGCCAACTGCTGCACCTCGACCTCGGGACGACCGTCCCGCCGAGCCAGCCCGTTGCCGACCGCATCACGGCCGCATTTCCGCTCACCCTCCAACTCACCCTGCTCGGACTGCTCCTCGCGGTCGTGCTGGCGGTGCTGTTCGGAGTGGTCGGCGCGATGTACCGGGACCGCTGGCCCGACCAGCTGTTCCGGGTGGTCTCCATGGCCGGGGTCGCCATCCCCTCCTTCTGGCTCGGGGTGCTCCTCATTCAGCAGTTCGCCCTGAACACCCGGATCTTCCCGACCGGCGGCTACACCAATCCGGCGGACTCCTTCAGCGGCTGGCTCACCACCATGGCCCTGCCCGCGATCTCGCTCGCGCTCCCGGTCTCCGCGTCCCTCGCCCGCCTCGTACGGACCTCGATGGTCGCCGAACTCGACCGCGACTACGTACGCACCGCCCGGGGCAACGGCCTCCCACCGCTGCTGGTGATCCGCTCGGTGCTGCGCAACGCGCTCGTCACCCCGCTGACCGTGCTCGGCATCAAGGTCGGCTACATGCTCAGCGGCGCGGTGGTCATCGAAGCGATCTTCGACCTGCCCGGTATGGGCAAGCTCATCCTCGAAGGTGTCACCGGCGGCGATGTCGCCCTGGTCCAGGGCACCGTACTGACCATCGCGATCGCGTTCCTGGTGGTCAACGTCATCGTCGACCTGCTCTATCTGCTGGTCAACCCGCGCATCAGGACGGTGTGACATGTTCGCCACCGGCCGTCTGGCCAACAAACTGTCCCGACCGGGCATCGCGTTCCGCTCCCTCCCGGTCACCTCCCGCATCGCCCTCGGCGTACTGATCGTCGTCGTACTCGGCGCCGTACTCGCCCCACTGTTCACCCAGGACCCATTGACCACCGGCACCCCGGTGCAGGCACCGGACGGCGCCCACTGGTTCGGCACCGACCGGGCCGGCCGCGACGTCTTCGCCCGCGTCGTGCACGGCTCCCGCTACTCGCTGGTCATCGGCCTCGGCGCGACCGCCGTGGCGCTGATCGCCGGTTCGCTGCTCGGCTCGGTCGCCGCGACCTCCCGCAAGCTCGGCGACGAGTCCGTGATGCGGACCCTCGACGTCGTCATGTCGTTCCCGCCGATCGCGCTGGCCGCCGTCCTCGTCGCGGTCTTCGGCACCAGCGTCCCGGTGATCATCTTCACCATCGCCTTCGTCTACACCCCGTCGCTGGCCCGCGTGGTCCGCGCCAATGTGCTCGCCCAGTACGGCGAGGACTACGTCGCCGCCGAGAAGGTCATCGGCGCCCGGCGCAGCTACATCGTGCTCCGTCACGTCGCCGTCAACTGCATGGCCCCGGTCATGGTGTTCGCCACCGTCATGGTCGCCGAGGCGATCATCTTCGAGGCCAGCCTCTCCTTCATCGGCGCCGGAGTGCAGGACCCCGACCCCAGCTGGGGCAGCGTTCTCGCCTACGGCCGGCAGATCCTCCTCGCCGGCGGCTGGTGGGCCACCTTCTTCCCCGGCCTCGCCCTGCTGATCACCGTCCTCGCCCTCAACATCCTCTCCGAGGGCCTCACCGACGCCTCCGCCGCGCCCAGCCGCGCCAAGGCCGCCGCCGACCCCACCGGGGCCACCGCCCCCGACCCGGTCGAGGCCGCCGCCACCGCGGACATCGACGCCGCCCTCACCAGGCTCGCCGACCGCATCAACGCCACCGGGCCGGCCATCACCCCGGTGCCGGACGACGCCGCCGAACTGCTCGTCGTACGTGACCTGTCGATCCGCTTCCCCGACCGCTACGGGCAGATCCCCGTCGTCGACTCGCTGAACTTCACCGTCCACGAGGGCGAGACCCTCGGTCTGGTCGGCGAGTCCGGCTGCGGCAAGTCCATCACCAGCCTCGCCGTCATGGGCCTGCTCGCCCGCAACGCCGAGGTCGGCGGCGAGATCCTGTACCGCGGCCAGAACCTCCTGGAACTGCCTCCCAGGGAACGCCGCGCGCTGATGGGCCCGGAGATCGCGATGGTCTACCAGGACGCGCTCTCCTCCCTCAACCCCTCCGTCCTCGTCGGCACCCAGCTCAAGCAGCTCACCTCGCGCGGCGGTACGAAGACCCCGGCCGAACTCCTCGAACTCGTCGGTCTCGCCCCCGAACGCACCCTGCGCAGCTACCCCCACGAGCTCTCCGGCGGCCAGCGCCAGCGCGTCCTGATCGCCATGGCGCTCTCCCGCGACCCCCGCCTGCTCATCGCCGACGAACCGACCACCGCCCTCGATGTCACCGTCCAGGCCCAGGTCGTCGAACTCCTCGTGGAACTGCGCGACGAACTCGGCTTCGCCATGGTCCTCGTCTCGCACGACCTCGCGCTCGTCGGTGACCTCTCGCACCGCGTCGCCGTGATGTACGCGGGGCGCCTCGCCGAGATCGGCGCCACCCGCTCCGTACTCACCGGCCCCACCCACCACTACAGCCGCGGCCTGCTCGGCTCGGTCGTCTCCCTGGAGGCAGGCGCCGACCGGCTGCACCAGATCCGCGGCATCGTCCCCGCACCCCAGGGCTTCGGCACCGGCTGCCGCTTCGCCTCGCGCTGCGACGCCGCCACCGACCTGTGCCGCACCACCGCGCCCGGACTCACCGCACCCGACACCACGAAGGACCACGGCTTCGCCTGCCACCACCCCGCGAAGGCCGCACAACTGGAAGGGAGCGCCCGGTGATCCGGATCGACGGCGTCCACGTACGCCACAAGGCACGCAGCGGCGGGCTGTTCCGCCGCGACGCCGTGCATGCCCTCACCGATGCCACGCTGGAGGTCGGGCGCGGTGAGATCGTCGGCCTGGTCGGCGAGTCCGGCTGCGGCAAGTCCACCCTGGCCCGGGTACTGACCGGACTGCAGAAGCCCACCGAGGGCGAGGTCCGCTTCCACGGCCGCGACCTGTGGGCGATGTCGGCGGCCGAGCGCCGCGACGCCTTCGGCTCCGCCGTCGGAGTCGTCTTCCAGGACCCTTCCACCGCCCTCAACCCCCGGCTCACGGTCCGCCGGATCCTCCGCGACCCGCTCGACGTGCACGGACGGGGCACCCGCGAGGCGCGCGAGGCACGCGTCGAAGAGCTCCTGGACCTGGTCGGCCTGCCCGGCCACACCCTTGCCGCGCTTCCCGGACAGCTCTCCGGCGGCCAGCGCCAGCGCGTCGCCATCGCCCGCGCCCTGGCCCTCGAACCCGAACTGATCGTCGCCGACGAACCGACCTCCGCCCTCGACGTCTCCGTACGCGCCCAGGTCCTCAACCTCCTGGTCGACCTGCGGGAACGCCTGGGGCTCGGCATGGTGTTCATCTCGCACGACATCCAGACCGTGCGCTACCTCGCCGACCGCCTCGCCGTCCTCTACCTCGGCCGGATCGTCGAGGAAGGGCGGGCGGCCGACGTGGCGGGCGCGCCGGCGCACCCCTATACCGAGGCGCTGCTCTCCGCGACCCCGAGCCTGCTGGAGACCACCGAGCGCATCGTGCTCACCGGTCCCGTCCCCTCCGCCACCAACCCGCCGTCCGGCTGCCCGTTCCGCACCCGCTGCTGGAAGGCGGACGACGCCTGCGCCACGTCCTTCCCCGCCACGGCGTCCGGCCCGGACGGACACCGCTGGCACTGCGTCCACCCCCAGATCCCCGCGTCCCCCGTACCACCCGCAAGGAGCACCGTATGACCGCCCGGAACCCCCGCTGGACCGGCGTGATCCCGCCCGTCGTCACCCCGCTCACAGAGGACGGCGAGATCGACCGCCCCTCTCTGGAGCGGGTCGTGGGCCATCTGCTCGACGGTGGCGTCAGCGGCCTGTTCGCGCTCGGCAGCTCCGGCGAGACCGCCTATCTGACGCCGGACCGGCAGGACGAGGTCATCAAGGTCATCGCCGCCGCCTGCGCCGGCCAGGTCCCGGTACTCGTCGGAGCGATCGAGACCACCACCGACCGGGCGATCGAGCGGGCCCGCGCCGCCGAAGGACTCGGCGCCGACGTCGTGGTCGTCACCGCCCCCTTCTACACACGCACGCACCCCACCGAGATCGACCGCCACTTCCGTGACATCGCCGCCGCCCTCGACCTGCCGGTCCTGGCGTACGACGTACCGGTCTGCGTACACAGCAAGCTCGACCCGGAACTGCTGCTGCCGCTCGCCGCGGACGGTGTGCTGGCCGGGGTGAAGGACTCCAGCGGCGACGACGGCTCGTTCCGCCGCCTGGCCATCGGGGCCCGTGAGCTCCCGGAGTTCTCCGTGCTCACCGGGCACGAACTGGTGGTCGACGCGATGATGCTGGCCGGGGCGGACGGTTCGGTCCCGGGGCTCGGCAATGTGGACCCGCACGGTTACGTACGTCTGCACGAGGCAGCGGTACGGGGCGACTGGGCCGCGGCCAGGGCCGAACAGGACCGCCTGGTCGCGCTCTTCGACATCATCCGCGCGGCCCGCCCCGGCACGGCGTCCGCCACCGCCGCGGGCCTCGGCGCCTTCAAGACGGCGCTTGTGCTGCGCGGGATCATCGGGACGAACACGATGAGCGCGCCCATGCGCCGCCTGGACGCGGCGGAGACTGCCGAGATCGCGGCCTGCCTGGACCGGGCGGGTCTCAGCCGGGTGTGAACCGGCCCGAACGAAGAACAGCGGCCCGTCGCCGCAGCCCCGGCTGCGACGACGGACCGCGGCTTTTCGGCCGGTCGATCAGCGACCGGCTACCGACGGTGCAGATCAGCTCTTCGAGGCGCGGGTACGGCGGACCAGCAGGGTTCCACCGAGCACCATGGCCGCGGCGGCCCCGCCGGCCATGGCCAGGCCGGCATCGGCACCGGTGTGCGCCAACTGGCCGACGGAGCCCTTCGGCTCAACATCGGTCCGCGGTTCACCGCCGCGAGGCGTGACCGGGGGAGTGGCCACGGGAGGCGTCGCGGGAGGCGTGACCACCGGAGGCGTCACGGGAGGCGTGACCACCGGAGGCGTCACGGGAGGCGTGACCACCGGGGGCGTGACCGGAGGCGTGACCACCGGGGGCGTGACCGGAGGCGTGACCACCGGGGGCGTGACCACCGGCGGTTCGACAGGCGGTTCGACAGGCGGTTCGACCACGGGAGGCTCGACAACCGGCGGCTCGACAACCGGCCCGTCCACGTTCGCGCAGGTGTTGCCGGCAGCAGGGTTCAGCGCACCGACGACATCCACGGAGTTGCCGCAGGCATTGACCGGTACGTCCACCGGAGTCTGGATGTTGTTGCCGGACAGCACCCCAGGGGAGCCGACCGCGCCGCCCTCGGCGCTCGCGCCCCGGCCCCCGGCACCCGCGCCGGAACCGCCCGCGTTCACGCACTTGTTGCCGAACGCGGGGTTCAGCAGGCCGATCACATTCACCGTGTTGCCGCACACATTGACCGGTACATGCACCGGCACCTGCACGTTGTTGCCCGATCCGACACCGGGCGAACCGACGGCCGCGCCATCGGCAGAGGCATCCGCGAACGCGTATCCACCGGCTGCGGTCAGGATCCCCGACGCCGCCGCCATCACCAGCAGGCTCTTACTCAAGGCTTTTCGCATTCGTTGCCCCTTCTTAGGACATTCCGCGCGAGCTGAACGCTCGCTGTTCATTCATCAGGCCGGTGCGGAGACCGCCGGGAGGCCCTCCCGACGGTGCCCGTGCATGACTCGGCAAGTGGCGGTCACGGAAAGCGCAGAGACCACGAAGAGGCGTCCTTCGTGTTGATGAGTCCTGCTTCTGCCGGTCAAACGCCCGAACCTGCACGCTTGCGTCACTCATAACGAGGAGAACTTGTTGAGGAAACTCGCAGGGCCGTGGAAATTGTGTAACCACCCGAATGGAGTATGCGAACGGGCCGGTTCGGGCTCCGTGCGGCGTGTTATTGACGCCTGACACGCCGGGTGGGAAAGGCCGTTGGGGGCGGGCGGTGCAAAGAGGCGGAACGATTCCGTCCGCACCCTTCCGGAGCGCCCTTTCGTACTGCTGTACGCACCTCTGGGCATTCGGGTGAATGGAGAGAACCAAACGCCCGTTGGCGAGTTGGGCAGGGGGCTCCGGTACGGGGCATCCAGTACGAGAAGGGTTAATCGTGATCAAGAAGGTTCTGGCTACGGGTGCCGTTGCCGCCTCCATCCTCGGTCTGGGCGCGACGCAGGCCATGGCCATCGGCGACGACGGCGGTACGACCTCGGTCAACGGCAACGGAGCCTCGCAGTCGTTCGGCAACGCCGAGACCCACGGTGACGGCAGCCCGCAGTTCGGCCTGGTCCAGGGCAGCCTGAACAAGCCCTGCATCGGCCTGCCGGCCAAGGTCAACGCCGGTTCGCTCGTCGGCCTGATCCCGGTCGCGGTCCAGGACGTCAACGTGCTGTCCTCGCCGCAGAACCAGCAGTGCACCGAGAACTCCACCCAGGCCAAGGGCGACGAGCCGCTGTCGCACATCCTGGACGGCATCCCGGTGCTCTCCGGCAACGGTGCCGGCAACAGCTGATCCGCAGCCGATCCAGCCGTAACGACAGGCCCGGGCCGCCGGCGTTCCTCCTCCGTGCGGCCCGGGCCTGTTGCTGCCATTCCCCGGAATGGATGCATCGGATTGTCGGAAGATCGCGCCGGTGATATCGAGTGATCGACATTGCGTCATTCGGGCGATTTTCTGAGAATCTTCTGGCCGAAGAGTTTCGACTACGGTCTTAAATCGTTATGAATTCCAGCGGCGGAGTTACGAGTGATCGGTATCGCGCTCGTGCGGCACGAAAGACGTGGCCGCTTCGGACTCCGTCGAAGAAAGGGAACAAAGTGAAGTACACCAAGGTTGCCGCCATTGCCGCCGGAACCCTGATGGCCATGGGTGCCGCCGCCCCCGCCTTCGCCGACTCGGGCGCCGAGGGCGGCGCCGCCCTCTCCCCGGGCGTCATCTCCGGCAACTCCGTCCAGATCCCGGTGCACATCCCGATCAACGCCTGTGGCAACACCGTGAGCGTGATCGGTCTGCTCAACCCCGCCTTCGGCAACACCTGCGCCAACGTCTGACCCACGGTCGGACGGGCCGAACGCTCGTGACCGGAAGGCCCCGGATCGCATTTCGATGCGATCCGGGGCCTTCCTTCTTTCTCCCCGGCATTCGATCGGGTGGTCCCGCGGGAAAGGCGACCCCATCCAGTTGCCGTGTCGCAACCGCGTCGTTACCCAGGGCGAAAGCGGCAGATGGCACGGCCAAAGAAGGCTCGTGCGGTGCGGGTGCGCGACCGAACAGATGCCGCCGCAGAAGGGAACCCCGAAAGTGAAGTACGCGAAGACTGCTGCGTTCGTTGCCGGTTCCGTGGTTGCTCTCGGAACGGCTGCTCCCGCCTTCGCCGTCACCAACGCCACGGCCCCCAACTTCAGCCTCAACGGAGGCATCAACCAGGTGGTGGAGAGCGCCCCGCAGGCTGTCGACCCGATCGTCGACACGGTGGGCGGCGCCGCGGAGTCGGTGCAGAAGAACGGCACCGTCACCAAGCTGGCGGACCAGGCCACCGGTGCGGCCAAGGGGGCGGCCCCGCTCATCGGCGGGCTGCCGGCGGGCGGCTGACCGCCGGCACCGCGGCAGTTCCCCGCCGGTCCCGGACTCTCGCATTCCTCCGGTGCTGTGAATTCGGCGAACAACCGAACGTAAAAGCACCGTTCGAGTGAATGGGCACAACCATCCCCGTCGTCGTGAGTTGATCAGGGCGCTCCGGACAGGCGGGCAACAGAAAACCCCAGAAGGGCTATTTCATGATCAAGAAGATTATGGCCTCGGCAGCAGTCGCTGCTTCGATCGTCGGCGTCTCCGCCGCGATCGCCCCGCAGGCCATGGCCATCGGCAACGACAGTGGCACGACGTCGGTCAACGGCAACGACGCCATCCAGTCGTACGGCAACTCCGCGACCCACGGTGACATGAGCCCGCAGTTCGCGCTCATCCAGGGCTCGCTCAACAAGCCCTGCATCGCGCTGCCGGCCAAGGCCAACGTCGGTTCGGTCCTCGGGGCCGTCCCGATCTCGGTCCAGGACATCAACGTCCTGGCCTCGCCGCAGAACCAGCAGTGCACGGAGAACTCCACCCAGGCCAAGGGTGACGAGGCGCTCTCGCACATCCTGGACGACATCCCGATCCTCTCCGGCAACGGCGCCGGCAACAACTGAGGCCCGTACCGCTCCGGACGCTCCTCGCCGGCTTCTCCGAACCGGCAGGGGAGCGTGCCGCGGGCAGCTTCGAGCCCGCCTGCAAGCAGTAACCGAATCACCTGTGGGGTCGTCACATCCACGCGGCAGCCGTTCTCCGGCCGCCCGGATGTGCCGGCCCTGCTCGTGTGTCCGGGGTACGGCAGCCCCTCGAAGGGGCGGTGGACTGGGCCGGTTGCCGTAGTGCGGGCAGGCGTCGTCCGCCGCACCGGGTAGGTGCCACACATGGACCAGTACGACAGTCAACGCTCCCGCGACCGGCAGCGGCACGCACAGGACGGCACACCCATCTACGACCGGCTGCTCGCCGAGTGGCAGGCGGCCCACGGCGGCCCGGGGCCCGCGCCGCAGGCAGGGCCGGACCGGCCGTGCGCGGGCGGCCGGGTTCCCGCGGCCCGAACCTCCGGCGAGGCTGTCGACGGGTGATCAGGAACCGTCGAACTCTTGCCGGATCGAACCCTTTTGAGTGGTACTGCGGAACCGACGCTTCCGTAGCGGGTTGATCAGTACGTTCCACAACGGGACGCTCCGAAAGGTGAAGCGTGATGAAGAAGATGATGGCCGGCGCAGCAGTGGCCGTGTCCCTGGTCGGTCTGTCCGCAGCCGCGGCCCCCGCGGCCATGGCGATCGGCAACGACGGGGGCACCACGTCGGTCAACGGCAACGGCGCCGTGTCCGAGTTCGGCAACAGCGTGACCCAGGGCGACGGAAGCCCGCAGGTCCAGCTCGTCCAGGGCACGCTGAACAAGGCCTGTGTCGGCCTGCCGCTCAAGGCAAACGCCGGTTCGCTCGTCGGCCTGCTGGTGCCGGTCGCGGTCCAGGACATCGACGTGCTGTCCTCGCCGCAGAACCAGCAGTGCGCCGACAACTCCGTCCAGGCCAAGGGCGACGAGCCGCTGTCGCACCTGGTCGACGACATCCCGGTGCTCTCGGGCAACGGCGTCGCCAACGACTGACGCACCCCACGTGCGGGCTGCCCCGGGGATTCCCCCGCGGTCGCCCGCACCGCGGTGCACAGCAGAATCCGGGGCATCGCCCCAGGGCTCCACGCACAAGGATGCCCACCGCGCCACGGGGGGCGGTGGGCATCCTTGTGCGTGGAGGGGGCGGTCAGCCCAGGGTTCGTACCGGGACCACGCAGTGGGCGGAGGTGGTGATGACCTCCGGGTCGCCCGCGAAGGACCGCAGCAGCTCCTCGCTCACGGGCCGGCCCGGTGCGCCCTGGGGCCACGGGCGGGTGGCGAACATGGTGTGCACCTCGCCGCGTTGGCCGGCCGCGGCCAGCCACTCGGGCGGGGCGGGGTACTGCGCGGTGAAGTGCGGCAGCGTGAGGACGGCCTGCCCGGCCTGGACGAGCAGCTTCACCGGGAGGCCGGGGTTCTCGGCGGCGTACACCGGACCGCTGCCGACCGGCAGCCCGCTGCGCTCCAGGGACATGCGCATGGCCGCCTCGCCGACGGCGGGGCCGTCCGTGCCGTCTCCCAGCGAGTAGACGAGCAGGAAGGCGACATCGTGGCCGTCGGCGGGGTGTTCGCCGCTCCATCCGATCAGTGTGATGGTGCCCAACTGGGCTTGTGTGAACGTGCCGGTGGCGGTCTGGGGTGAGGTCATGCTCGGCACCATAACGGCCCCGGACCGGTCGTTGTGCATGTGTTTCACCTGATCGAGGGAGATAGCGGTATATCTCCGGTGGAAGCGGCTCGGACCGTCTCCGTTCGGAGCGCTCGGGAGACGCGTTCGAAGGCGTCGGCAAAATGTGTTGAGCCGGCCGGTGCGCGCGGGCTATGGTGTCCACTGTTCCGGACGGCGGAGATCAACTCCGGCTGTCGGTCCCGTGCTTGAACCAGGAGGTGAGGATCGTGATGGCTGTCACTGTGATGGGCGCTGCCCATAACCCGAAGAGCATCATTCCCACCCCCGTGGTCGCCGGCTGACCTACTCCGCAACTCTGCGCGCCCGTGTGCGCGTTGCCGGGGCCACCCTTTGAAGGGTCTCCCTTGTCTTTCCAGTCTTTCTCCTTCTCTGCTTCGTCTCTTCAGGGCTCGTCCGCGTCGCATCCGCTGTCCCCGTACGGCTGGGACGACGCGTGGGCGGCCGAATTCGCACCGTACGCCGAGCAGGGTCTGCTGCCCGGGCGTGTGGTGCGGGTGGACCGTGGTCAGTGCGATGTCGTCACCCCGCGGGGCACGCTCCGCGCCGACACCGCCTTCGTTGTCCCGCGCGATCCGATGCGGATCGTCTGCACCGGCGACTGGGTCGCGGTCGACCCCGACGGCGATCCGCAGTTCGTACGGACGCTGCTGCCGCGGCGTACCGCCTTCGTCCGCTCGACGTCCTCGCAGCGCTCCGAGGGCCAGGTGCTCGCCACCAATGTGGACCACATCGTCATCTGCCTCTCGCTCGCGGTCGAGTTCGACCTGGGGCGGGTGGAGCGCTTCCTCGCGCTCGCCATGTCCAGCTCCAGCGGTGACGCGCTGCTGGGCGGCGGGGGGCCGGCCGGGGACGGTGCCGCCGAGCCGATCGTGGTGCTGACCAAGGCCGACCTCGTACCGGACGCCACCACGCTGTCGCACCTGGTCCAGGACATCGAGGGCGTCGCGCCCGGGGTGCAGGTGCTGACCGTCAGCTCCGCCACCGGGGAGGGCGTCGACGTCTTCGCCGCCGTCGTCTCGGGCGGTACGAGCGTGCTGCTCGGGGCCTCCGGCGCCGGCAAGTCGACCCTCGCCAACACCCTGCTCGGCCACGACGTGATGGAGGTGCAGGCCGCGCGGGACGTCGACGGCAAGGGCCGGCACACCACCACCACCCGCAATCTGCTGCTCCTGCCCTCCGGGGGCGTGCTGATCGACACCCCCGGGCTGCGCGGGGTCGGACTCTGGGACGCGGAGGCCGGCGTCGGCCAGGTCTTCTCGGAGATCGAGGAGCTGGCCGGGCAATGCCGGTTCCACGACTGCGCCCATGAGTCGGAACCGGGCTGCGCGGTGCTCGCCGCGATCGAGGACGGTTCGCTGCACGAACGGCGCCTGGACAGCTTCCGCAAGCTGATCCGCGAGAACCGGCGCATCGTCGCCAAGACCGACGCCCGGATGCGGTCGGAGATGCTGCGCGACTGGAAGCGCAAGGGCGCCGAGGGCCGGTTCGCCATGGAGGCGAAGCGGGGCCGGGTGCGGTAGAGGGGGTTTCCCGGTCCGCGGCCGCCCATGGTCGCGGACCCGCCGGTCCACGTCCGAAAACCGCCAGTGCGGTACCGGTGGGTGCCGCACACTGGACGGTGTGATGGACGAACGGACCAGGTACGAGGCGGTGAGCAGCCGCGACGCGCGTTTCGACGGGGAGTTCTTCTTCGCCGTCGAGACGACCGGGATCTACTGCCGGCCGAGCTGTCCCGCCGTCACGCCCAAGCGGAAGAACGTCCGCTTCTACCCGACCGCGGCCGCCGCGCAGGGCCAGGGCTTCCGGGCCTGCCGGCGCTGCTGGCCGGACGCCGTGCCGGGATCGGCGGAATGGAATGTGCGGGCCGATGTCGTGGGCCGCGCCATGCGGATGATCGGCGACGGCGTGGTCGACCGGGAGGGCGTGCCCGGTCTCGCGCACCGGCTCGGCTACAGCTCGCGCCAGGTGCAGCGGCAGCTCAACGCCGAGCTGGGCGCCGGCCCGGTCGCGCTCGCCCGTGCCCAGCGGGCCCACACCGCGCGGGTGCTGCTCCAGACGACCGGGCTGCCCGTGACGGAGATCGCCTTCGCGGCGGGCTTCGCGAGTGTGCGCCAGTTCAACGACACGATCCGGCAGATCTACGCCCGTACGCCGAGCGCGCTGCGGGCCGAGGCAGGGACGGGGCTGGGAGCGGCGGTCCGGGAGGCGCGGACCACCGGGATACCGCTGCGGCTCGCCCACCGGGGGCCGTACGCGGCCCGCGAGGTCTTCGACCTGCTGGCCGGAGAGCCGGTCGCCCGGATCGAGGAGATCAGCGGTACGCCGGGTGCCCGTACCTACCGGCGCACTCTGCGGCTTCCGTACGGTACGGGCATCGTGGCCGTGGACGAGCGGTCCGCCGGGGCCTGGCTCGATGCCCGGATCCACCTCACGGACCTGCGGGACCTGACGACGGCCGTCCAGCGGCTGCGGCGCCTGTTCGACCTGGACGCCGATCCGTACGCCGTCGACGAGCGGCTCGGCGCCGATCCGCTGCTCGCCGCGGGCGTCGCCGCCCGCCCCGGGCTGCGTTCGCCGGGTACGGCGGACCCGGACGAGTTCGCCGTACGGACGCTGGTGGGGCGGGCGGAGTCGGAGCGGCTGGTGGAGGCGTACGGGAAGGTGCTGGACGTGCCGTGCGGCGGGCTGACGCACGTGTTTCCCGAGCCCGGGGTGCTGGCCGGTTCGGCGGGCGGCCCGGAGCTGCGGGCGCTGGCGGCCGCGCTCGCCGACGGGGACGTACGGCTGGACGCCGGGGCCGACCGCGACGAGGCCGAGCAGGCGCTGCTGCGGCTGCCGGGGATCGCCCCGGCAGCCGCGGCGCTCATCAGGATGCGTGCGCTCGGTGACCCGGACGTGGATCCGGACGGCCGGCCCGGGGCGGACCGGTGGCGGCCGTGGCGTTCGTACGCGGTGCGTCACCTGGGACTGCTGTGAGCGGGCCTACGCGGGCAGTCCCCAGCGCGGCGCGGGGGCGTCGGCCGCCACCGGGCGGATGGTCAGGTCCGGTCGGTCGCCCCGCGCCGTGATCAGGGCCGATTCGCCCTTGCGCAGGGGGATGCGTACCGTGCCGTCGGCCGTCGTCACGTGGTCCAGCGGACGGCCGTGCCGGTCGCGGATCTCCACCGGGCCGTCGATGCCGTGGCGTACGACGCAGGGTGCGCCGGCCTCGCTGGTCAGCCTTACCCAGCGGGTCCGGCCCTCCTCGCGCACCGCACTGAGCAGGAAGGCGCCCTGCGTGCGGAAGTCGTGCACGGTCAGGTCCCGCCAGCCGGCGGGGAGCGCCGGGAAGACCCTGATCGTGTCGCCCCAGGACTGGCAGACCATGTCGTGCAGGGACTGGGCCGCCGAGAGCGGGGTCTCGATGACCGGGCCCGACTCCTTGTACATGGTGTTCGCCTGGATGAAGCGGTTCATCAGCTCGCCCAGGTACTTCAGCGCGTCCTCGCCCTTGCCGAGCAGCGCGGACATCGACGCGGCACCGGTGAACGTGTAGCCCTGGAGGGCGCCCTCGAAGCCCACCCAGTGGGCGAGGGACCTCTCGATCAGCGCGCGTTCGTCGGCCGTCGCGCCGGTCAGCTCGTACAGCGGGTACACCGCGAGCATGTGCGAGTAGTGGCGGTGCGACTTCGCGAACGGCACCCCGGCGCCGATCATGAACCCGTTGGCATCGACCGGGTACGGCGCCAGCCTGGCGAGGACCTCCTGCCAGCGGGCGGTCAGCGGGTCGCGGACGCCGAGCCGGCCGGCCGATTCGAGCAGGGTGCGGCAGCCCCAGCGCAGCAGCATCAGGTCGTAGTTGCAGTCCGGGGCGTTGACGCCGTACTCGGGGGAGAACGTCGCCGGCAGGTGCAGCTTTCCGTCGGTGCCGGGTGTGAGGAAGTGCAGGTAGTAGTTGACGGCCTTGCGCAGCAGCGGGAAGAGCGTGTCGCGCAGGATCGACTCGTCCATGGTGTGGCGGTAGGAGAGCCAGACGTTGTGCAGCGCCCAGGTCAGATTGCCGACCTCGGGGGTGGGCGGGTCCTGGCCGGGGATGCCGACCCCGTAGCCGCCGTCGGTCACCGAGGCGCCGTTGACCAGTTGAGGGTCGGTGGTCCGGGGGATGCCGGCCGAGTCGCTCCGGTAGGGGGCGGCGACCTCCCGCGAGAGCTGGTCCCGGAATTCGCTCAGGGCCCGGGTGACGGCGTCCAGTTCGAGGTGGTTGGAGCCGTGGATCAGCCAGTACTCCAGCTGGACGTTGAGGTTCCACCAGGTGTTGGGCCAGGGCGTGGGCTCCAGCCAGGGGCCGGAGGTGGCCATCACCGGGGCGTCCTTGCGGGCCGCCGACGCGGTCTTGTAGAGCTGGATCCAGTAGAAGCGCTGCAACCGGGCGTCGGGCAGCGAGAGGAAGCTCTTGCGGTAGAAGCGGTCCCACCAGGTGCGGTGGGGGGCGGCGAGCGGACCGTAGGGGAGCGCGGAAGCGGTCCTGACGGTGCGCAGCGCGCGGTCACGGGCGGTGTCCGTGGGGTGGGAGTGCGCGACCGTGACGTACAGGGTGCGGACCGTGCCCCGGGTGCGTTCGCGCCAGGCGGTGACGTGCCGGCCGCCCGCGAGCAGCGGCTGGACGGCGGCGGTGGTGTCGCCGTGCTGCTCGGTCACGGCGGGAGGGTTGCCGGTGTAGCCGTCCGGGACCGGCTTGAAGGCGGCACGCGGGCTGATCGCCTCGGCGGGGTGGAAGACCCAGCGAAAGCCCTGTTCGCCCGCGCTCGGGGTGATCTCCACGGCGAGCACATCGCTGGTGGAGTGGACGAAGGCGCGGAGCTTCAGGGTGCCCGCGGTCGTGGTGACCGTGCCTTCGAGCTCGGCGGTGCGCAGCCGCATCCACCACTCGACGCCCGTGATGGCGCCCACCGGCTCCAGGGTGAAGTGGCCGATGGGGAGGCGGGCGAGGCCGAAGAGCGAACCGAATTCGGGGCGGTGGTCCTGCACCTCGGAGTGCTGGACGTTGAAGCGGACGGCCCGGGTGGTGGCGCCGGGTTCCGCGTAGATGCCGGAGCCGAGGCGGCCGTTGCCCAGATAGGGGCCCTCGTACCAGGTCTTCGGCAGCTTCCGCCAGAGCAGGTCGGCGTCGTCGAGAACCGTGCGCCAGCTGTCGCCGGGGGAGTGCACGGTGGTGGGGGCCGGGGC